>JAMCSP010000022.1 GCA_023378865.1 Candidatus Parvarchaeota archaeon
AAACAGGGATTACAGCGAAAGAAACACCGGAAAATTTGGATATGAATTGGATACACAGAAGATAAAAGACACGCAGATAGACACAGTTAAAAAGCATATCCTGCAGCTATTAGAATACAGGGAGAATCCAAAGGGATTCATCGAGAAAGCAACTGGAAAGTATTACTATTCTGACAGCCTAAATGACGAGATATTCAAGAAATTAAGGGAAGAATACGAACATTCTAAAGCAATATGATAGGAAGAGAGGACATATTTTATGCCTTTTTTGCCGGAATCGCTTCGCTTGTAACCGCGTTTATAATAATTTTTCTCGCTTTTCCGGGCCAGTTTCAAAATAACCCATCATTGCTTTCCATATCTTTTATAGTAGTAATAGAGGTACTCGTGTTCTTTGCCTTCTTTTTTATCATGCGCAGATATGGTTAATCTTTCTCTGTGTAATTCATCTTTAATCCGTTGTTTCTTTCACTGTAATCCCTGTTTTCTTTAAATTTTAATGCGTATTTGTCTATAGCAGAATACAAACTGCTTGACAATTTGTCGTATTTATCAAGTAAATAATCCTTTATCTTTGAAAGATATCCTACTTTTCCAGACTCAAAGAATTTATTCATCTTATATTTATCTGCAATGCTATTCCATGCAGCTTTGTTGTAAATACTTAAAAGCTTCTTTTCTTTATCTGAACTTACCTCCCCTATCTTTTCTCCAACGAAGTAGATCAATTCTCTGGGAGTATAACTCTCTATGTGCCTAACCAGATAATTAGTGTATTTTTCCAGCTGGTTTTCCTTTATCCTGCTGTTCTTCAGCTTTTCAAACGTATTATAAAGCCCGTAATAGCCGCTGTTTCCAATGCTTTTTGGCGCTTTTTCATTTTTCAAAATATCATTTAATTTCATATTTTTCACCTCTTCTTTGTTAAGACAATAACTAGTATTTAAAGCTTTGTATCACTTATAAGTGATTATTTTTAATGTTTTCTGCCACGTTTTCATTTCCTCTAGTAAGAGAAAGAAGAGCTGCTATTACAAGCATCAATATAAGAAATACAAAGGAGAAATGCATGCCTGTTATAAACCCCTTAGTTATTCCGCCTATTAATTTAGAAGTTCCTACAAATATCTCGAAGGCAAGGTATCTTGGAATAGCTAAAGTCGCAGTGACTATCACTATTATAAAACTGCCCATTATACCCATACTACCGAAAAGCCTTAAAACACCGGATGCCGTACCAAATCTGCCTGCTTCGCTGCTTTTCATTACTGCACTGTTATTAGCGGGCCAGAACATTGAGCCTCCAAAGCCTGTTATTGCAGAACCTATAAGTACAATGTATACGCTTGATGTTGCAGTTAATGCAAAATAGACAGTTATACCAACTATCATTGTTATAAGACCTAAGGTTGCAAGGAGCCTTGCACCATATTTATCAGAGTACCTCCCCATAAAAGGAGAAAGCACACCGCTTAATATATAGCCGGGAAGAAGAAGCAATGAAGCATCGAAGGGGGTTAATCCCCTGACACCCTGCAAATACATTATAAGCATAAACGCCACGCCCATGAATCCAAGGCCCTGAAACATTGAAGCCAAAACGGAATTCTTGAACACTTTGTTCTTAAACATTGACAATTTTACTACAGGATTCACAAAGATCTTTTCCCTGAAATAGAAGGGTATAATTAATATGAAACCCGCTATAAGAATCGAAACATTTGTGTAATTCAATCCAACAGATGCTATTCTTACGCCTGCATACAGTATCATTGAAAGAGATATTGCCAAAAAGCTCATCCCTATTATATCAAGCTTTTCATGCTCTCTCTTGTCGTCTTTTATGTATTTAATAGCAAGAGCTAAAAGAACTATTCCTATGGGAACGTTAATGAAAAAGATATACCTGTATCCTATAAAGGTAGTTATTATCCCCCCTAGAACTATACCCAGCATTGCACCCACATTCCAGCCCATTCCTGTAAATCCATATGCCTTGCCCAGTCTTTCTCTTCTAAACGTATCAGCTATTATTGCTCCGCTATTAGCAGTCATCATTGCACCGCCAATGGCTTGAAAACCTCTGAATATTATTAGGGTAATATCCGTTGGAGCAATACCGCACATGAATGAGAAGATGGTAAATATCGCTATGCCTGAATTAAAGATTCTTGACCTTCCAAAGATATCTCCTATCCTGCCAAGCTGGGTAGCAGCAACTGCTGTAATAAGAAGATATACCAGAATAACCCAGATTATGGTTGAAAGGTTTGAATGAAGGGCCTGTGTTATTGCGGGAAAGGCAAGCAGAACTATTGTTGAGTCTATTGAAGCCATCAATACACTTATTACTAAAACTGAAAGTATTAAATTTTCGTTTTTAGCGTTGCTATTTATGTCTAAATCTTTTGTATTTACACGTGATTTCATAGTCTAGGTTATCTTCAAAAATACTAAGTATACTTAATCTAAAAATCTTGGATATATAAATCATTCTATTTTACTTTAAAATCATTTAAGCAGGTTTTTCAGGTTATCTATTGTCTGATTTACTACATCAGTTACTGCCTGATTTACAACCTCTTCTCCGAAAAGCTTTGCCATCCTTCCAAGTTCTATCTCGGCCTTCCAGTCTATTTTAGTAGAAGAATCCTGTGCACTCAGATCGATATAGAGAGAAAGAGAAAACTTCAAACCGATGGTAGAGCCGTCTCCCTGTATCAGTATATGCTTGTTCTCCTGTTTTTCTTTTAATTGCGCAGAAAACTTAATGTTAAGGTTGGAAAGATAGCTGGCACCGAGAAACTTTGAAGTATATTTTTTTGCGTCAGCCTTGAACTGTAGCTGGAAGTTATCCCCATTTGCTTCGGTAGAGACGACATTTGGCAGACACTTTGCAAATTTATTTGCATCTGCGACTATATCCCAAACCTTTTCAACATTATAATTCACTGTAAAACTTCCTTTAATTTCCATATCAGTTAAATAACTCCCTCGAATACAGCAAATCCATTGCATTCGAATACATATCAGAATATGTCTTGCCTGCCGATTCATTTAACATTTCAGAAAGAAAGCCTTTATCCAATGACAAAGACTTTGCCATTTCATTGATGTTTTCACTGTTTACCTGCGGCCAGTAAAGCTTTATCTTATCAGTCTTTGACTCAGTTTTATTGCCCATTTTATTTCCTATAAAATCGCCTATTTCCTTTGCCATTATCCTTGCAGTACTCAATTTACCGCCAACTATGCTTATAATTCCATTGACATTGTCTGTAGCAGAATGATCAAATATCTTGAAATCCCTGCTTGCCTTTCTGCTGTCATCATTTTCTCCTGCAGCTATTAAAGGCCTTACGCCCGCATAGTACCTGGAAACCGGATAATTTGCAAGAATGGGCAGCATTTCACTGCCGGCTTTCTGCAGAAAGCTTATGTCTTCTTTGTCAACATCAAATTTCTCCGGATCATCAACAATAAAAGCAGTGGTTCCTATAATCGAATCATTGAAAAATGGCACAACTATATCGCCATCGGAAGGTTCCCTAAGCCTGTTTATTATGTGTTTTGTGAACCTTCTGTTTATGACTGCCATCGTGCCTGCTGAAAGAATCATCTCTATGCTTTTTATTCCCAATTTTTCATCTATGAGTCTTGATGCCCATGCCCCGCTTGCATTTACAACCAGATCTGCTTTTAATTCACTGGTTTTCCCGGTATTGTTGTTTTTTACTCTAACGCCTTTTATATCATTTCCCTCCTTTATGAAATCAGTTACTTCAGTATTTAACATAATCTTTGCTGATTCCCGTTTTGCAGTCAGCAACAAACTTGTTATAAATCTAAATGAGTTTATTACCTTATCTGGTACGCTATAAACTGCTTTTACCGAACTGTTAAGAAAGGGTTCTTCTTTAAGAGCGGCTTCTATGCTGACGGCTTCTATAGGGATATTAGACTGTTTGCATCCATCTTCGAATTTGCCCTGAAAAGAAAGGTCTTCGTCGTTTAAAGCTACAAATAAACCGCCAGTATTTTCTATGCAAAATGAAGCTATATCGGAGATAACTTTGTTATCTGCTATGCTTTCCTGGGCTGCCTTAACATCATTCATCGCATATCTTGCTCCGCTATGAAGCATTCCGTGGAACCTTCCGCTTGTTCCCCCCACAATATTGCCTTTTTCTATAACTGTAACATCAAAGCCGCGGCTAGCCAAATCATGTGTAATGAAAGAACCCGTTGCACCTGCGCCTATTACTATTACTTTGTCCGCCATAAACAGTAATAAACAATACTTGCTTAAATATTTGAATTGCCCTTGAAAGGATAATTTTTAATGAAATGCTTTTGCATAAAACCTTGCCAATCAATTTAATTGAATGTACAGGCGCTTGTTCTGTTTTCCTTTGTTTTCAAAGCGTTCTAGGTTTATGTGTCCTACTTCCTTTGTGTTTTTAACGTGCGTTCCTCCGTCCATTTGCTCATCAAGTCCGGAAATCTCTATTATCCGTATGATGCTTAGAGTATCCATCAATTCTTTCCCTGGCTGGGTTCTAACAAGATTTTTATTCGCTGCTTCTTCTTTTGTCAGGAACTTTACGTTTACTTCATGGCCTTCAAGTATAACGGCATTTGCCTTTTCTATAATTTCAGAGGCTAATTCCTTTGTCAAGCCCTCCATACTTATGTCAATTCTTGCCCGGTCATCATATATCTGGTTGCCGGTTATTAAGCTTGAATTATAATACTTTTCAAGAACGCCATCGATTATGTGTATAGCTGTGTGCAGCTTCATGTGCGCGTATCTTTTTTCCCAGTCAATGATTTCCTTTATTTCCTCTCCTTCGTTTGCAGCAATTTCTTTATCCAGCATCAAAATTATATTTTCTCCATCTTTTTTTATGTCTTTAACAGGATATTCCGTTTCCTTATACAATACCTTTCCACTGTCGGCGGGTTGGCCCCCTCCTTCAGGATAAAAAACATCTGTATCTACTGTAATTTCACTGCCATTTTTATTTGTTATCTTTGCATTTGTTTCCCTCAGATACGAATCTTTAAGGTATAACTTTTCTGTCATATCATAAACAAATAGTTAATTCTATAAATAACTGAGAGTGCCATGTTTAAAATACATTTTAGAAGAGGATATTCATGAGGTAGTAATACTAAATGTATTAATAGTGGCTAAATTCTAGATTAAATATGTCAAAGTTGTTAAAAGTAGGCGTGATAGATATAAATACAAACAAGCCGCATTATTCCAGCCTAGAAAAAACACTAAATGTACTTGAAAAGGCAAGACAATTCGATTTGGACATGATAATCGGGCCAGAATGGGGCCTTATGGATAACCAGGTTAATTTCGAAGCTCCATACTCCTACAGGGAGTTAAAAAAGCTGTTTTACAGGCTGAAAAACGCAACGAAAGGAACAGATGAGCTTGCTATAGCAGGAACTGCAGTAATATACACAAAAAACAGGAAAATGTATAACTTTCTGCCTGTAATTTATGGCGGAAATGTAATATTTTCAACGATAAAAACGACGGACGGGGGAACTTCCTTCTTTAATAACGGGAATTACGAGCTTATCGGCAGAGATTATTCCATAGCCAATGACTTTGAATGGAAAAACCTTAAAATAGGAATAGAGATATGCGCAGATTCCGGTACATTACGCCGGCAGGGAAAAAAGGATCTTGACCTGCAAATACTTGTTTCCAGCGGCATAAGAATAACAAATCTGGCAGTGAAAAAAGGAGGATATTTGATATGCTCAGACGGCGTTCCAAAAGGGAAGAAAACCTACGTTATAAAAACAAATGAAAATTACAATCCTGATTTGAATATTGACCTTGCAGATTTTATAGGCTTATTCAAAAGGAGAGAAATTAATTATCAATTAATGAACAGTAATAATAAAAAAATGCCATTTGAATTCGTTTCACCGTATTCAAAGCATCAAAATTTAAGCGTATATCGCCTGCTTATTGATGATTAAACTATTATATCCCTTAAGTCCTTTATTTTTCCAAAATTTAGGTTTTCCCCGTCTGATATACAGATTGCGTTTAACTCATTAACATCGCATGTCTCCTTTAAAAAGGGAGAAAGAAGTTCCTCTACTTTTTCTTCATTTATGTTGCTGCCGGGCGCAAATATACTACAGGCAGGTAAAACAAGCAGTTTCTTACCATCCTTTGTGTTACCGTAAAGAAAGGCCTTCATTTTCTCACCTGTCCCGATGTATCTATATATCACGATACTCGGATGTTCATGGCCTATTATATAGGTCTCAGCTTCGCATTTTGGAAGTTCATCCCCGTGTGCAATGTAAAAGCCCTTCTCAAGCAGGTAATCCTTTATTATTTCCACATCATAGCTGTTTTTTATTCTGTCAAGATAATTGTCATGATTTCCCTTTATCAGAAGCAGTTTTATGGATAGGTTTTTACAGAATTCTATAAGTTCGCCTATCTCCTTTCTTTCATAGTACTTTAAGTCTGAAAAGTCGTTCTTTAAATCGCCTGTTACTATAAGCCTGTCTGCTCCTGTAGCCATTGCAGCCTTTCTTATTATGTCTTCTATGAACTGCAGGTTTCTGCTTGGTATTAATGTACCAGCTGCCGACATCTGGCCCTCATAACCAAGGTGAGTATCTGATATTATAAGCGAATTAAGAGGCTTAATATAGGCAATAGGCATGCCTTCCAAAAGGTCTATTGATTCATTTATTTGCATTTTGGTTCCCCTCTATTTTCTCTAATACTAATTTATGCAGCCTTCTAATGTATTCTTTCTTGTTTTTTATCGAAACTACATCGCTTTCTCCCATTGTTATAAGACTATGCGAAAAAGGAGAAGGCACAGAGGTATCTATTATCGAATACTTTATTTTCTTGTTTTTTATCGCTTTTAATATATTAGAGGCATTGCCTATATCCATTACGTCCTCTTCTATCTCTCTGTAAGCTTCCTTTAATATCGGAAAGTTCTGATCCATCTCGCTTATTATCCTCAATAAAGCCTGCGCATTTATCTGCTGTCTTTCTACCCTTATTCTGTGCCCCTTGTAATTCCTAAGTATCATAAGGCCTCTGGCTGCTGCGTGTCTGAATCTCCTTCTCAGTATCTCTGTTCTTTTTATGTTCTCTGTTATTATTTTCCGTATATCAGATTTGGAAGCAGATTCTATAACACTCTTAATAACAGTACTGTCAATTCTTTCATTTGAGACCAATACAAACCCATTGTCGTTTATCATCAAACCCACCTCCTCTGCCAGCCTATCGCTTAAAATGAATGCAAAAACCCTTGATAATGCATCATTGACTCTCCTGCCAAATAAAGAGTGGAATATTGTGTACTCTTTTTCATTGTATCTTGTTCTTTCTATTAGAATAAGTTTATCAGACGGTACTTTCTCTGTGAAATATACCTGCTCTTTCATATACTCATATATTGAAGCTATTGAATTTTTGTCAGCAGGCATTGAAGCAAGGTATTTGCTTGCTTTTTCAGGCATTTCTTTCTGGTTTTTATAAACAAATCTTTCTCTTGGAAGCCTGCTTATAATTGATGAAAATTCCCTTCTGAACTTACCGATATCCAGTGCCAGCTCATAGCTTAATGGAAGCTGCTCCGAAAACCACGGCGGAATGTTCGGTTTTTCTCCTATTGCCGGCAAAACAAAACAGTCCGCAGCACTGGACCTTTGAAATTTATAGACTTTCCCGCCTAAAACAAAAACATCCCCTTTTTTCAGTTTTTCAAGGAACTCCTCCTCTATATTGCCTATTTTTTTCTTTGTGCCCCAGATATAAACATTTATTGCGACTTCATCAGGTATTGTTCCTATGTTTGTGTAATATATGAGTCTGGTAAGCCTTCCCCTTTTCCCGAACTTGTTTGAGCCGCTGTCAAACCATATCTTCCCATAAACAGATCTTTCACGCAATGGAACATACTCTCCTGCAAGATATTTTATAAGGCCAATAAAATCTTTTTTATCCAGGTTTCTGAATGGATAAGCATTCTTTATCAATGAGTATGCTTCGTTAATGTCCCATATCCTGTTTAAGGCCATTCCGACTATATGCTGAGCCAATACATCCAATGGACTTTCGGGCATTGTGAACGAATCCAGCTTTCTTCTTAATCCATCATAAAGCATGACAGTACATTCCACTAGATCATCCCTGTTATTTATTATCAAATCGCCATTTGCAGTGTCCTTAAAGCCATGCCCGCTTCTTCCTATTCTTTGCAGTGCCCTTGTTATGCTTTTCGGGGAGTTTATCTGTATAACGTTGTCTATGCTGCCTATATCGATTCCCAGTTCCAAACTGGTGGAAGAAACCACACATTTCAGTTTTCCATTCTTTAGTTTTTCTTCAACTGAAAACCTTTCATCTCTTGAAAGAGAACCGTGGTGCGCAGATACTTCTTCATCAGTATAGCCAAACCTTCTTTTAAGGTTGAAAACCAGCCTTTCAGTGCCGCTTCTTGTGTTTGTAAATATAAGCGTAGTCCTGTTCTTTTTTATTATGTTGTTGATTATCTTATACATTGCTGTATCTATTTCGGATTCGTTTGTGTATATAAGATCTTTAACTGGGGATATAACCTTGGCATTTATTTTCTTGCTCCATGATGCATCAACCACAATACAGCTCCTTTTTGTGCCTACAAGAAAGCTCGCCGCCTTATCCAAAGGGTATATTGTAGCACTTAAGCCTATCCTTATAAAATCATGCTTTATAGAATCTGATAATCTTTCCAGGGAAACGGCAAGATGCGAACCCCTCTTACTGTTTGCAAGTTCATGTAACTCATCCACTATTACATACTCCAAATTTACAAATTTCTGTATGAATTTTGGGGAATTCAACATTATCGCAAGTGATTCTGGTGTAGTAACGAATATGTTTGGCGGATGAACGAATTGCTTCCTGCGCTCGTTTTGGGGGGTATCGCCGGTCCTAACGCCTATAGTTACTTTCTTTTTACCGCTTAATTCCCGGCTTTTGTAAAGATCCTCAATTGGCAGAATAATGTTTTTGTAGATGTCATTATTCAACGCCCTTAATGGGGAGATATAAAGACACTTTATTTCATCATTTAGTTTACCGTTAACTGAAAGATCCACTAATTTGTTTATTATAGGTATAAAGGCAGAGAGGGTTTTCCCACTCCCGGTAGGTGCAGTTATAAGCACATTTTTTCTATCATTTATTACCTTAAAGGAAAACTTCTGCGGAGGAGTCAACTCTTTAAACTTTGAGATAAACCATTTTCTCACAATTGGATTCAGGGTCTTAAGACTGCTCTCATCAGAGTATTGCCTGTTAAGTATTGTTATCATCCTTTTTATAGGAGAGTTACAGTATTTAATTTTTATTATAGCTTATTTCCTGCATTTAAATATAATGGTAGGGGCGATTTTATTTACAAGCGCCCTTCTGTAGCCTGTGCCCCATATTTTATCTTTGCTGTCTAATGGCTCTATGATCCTTTCAAGATTTAAGCCTGATTCAATTATACTATTCACTATATCGCTTATTTTTCTTTCGTAATAAGCAAAGTAATGGATACTTTTGTCAGGCCACTTCTCCTTTTTAATTTTTAGGCCGGAATCAAAGTAGCTTTCCTTTATTTTCATGTCATTCGGATCCATAAGCAGATAAAACGGGTGTTCTATACTAAAAACAAAAATACCGTTCTTTACAAGTAGGTCTCTGACGTTTTTTAGCAAAGCGTTGAGATCAGTGCAGTATTGGATGGCCATTATTGAAATTACAATGTCAAATTTCCCAGGTTTTAACTTATTTATCTTTGAAAAAGGTAGTTCAATAAATTCAACGTTTACTCCTTCTTTTTTAGCATTCTTCCTTGCAAATTCTATCTGTTTATGTGAGATATCTATTCCGGTACATACTGCTCCTTTCTTTGTCAAAGCTATTGATACCTGCCCGCCTCCACAACCAAGTTCCAGAACCTTTTTACCCTTTATTTTTCCAAGCAACCTCAGTTTTCCTTCATTTGAGCCGAAAGGGCCATATTGAACATCAGTCATTTTATCTGCAGAAATCTCCTTTTGATAATACTCAGAAGCCGAATCCCACCATTCTTTTATTATCTTTTCGCTTTTCCCTTCATACATAGTGTATTTATACCAAAAGATCAATATAAAACTGTAAATAGATATGTTTGATTCGATGAATTTAAGAAAAGAGATATTAACTGCATTGCATGAAATGAAGTTTGATGAACCAACTGAAGTGCAAAAACAGGCTATTCCACTTGAATTGGAAGGCAAAGATGTAGTTGTAAAATCAAAAACTGGAAGCGGAAAAACCGCCGCTTTTGTGATACCAATATTAAACAGCCTGGAAAAAAGTGAAAAACAGGCTGCAATGATAATAACTCCAACCAGAGAGCTTGCACTACAGGTAACAGAGGTTGTAAGGGACATTGGAAGACATCTTCAATTAAAGGCAGTTACAATTTATGGCGGAGCTTCAATAAATTACCAGATAAGAGAGATAAGAAATGGGGCAAATATAATCATAGGAACTCCTGGAAGGATAATAGACCTAATGAAAAGAGGGGAATTACTTACTACTTCAATAAGATTTCTGGTCTTGGATGAAGTAGATATCATGCTGGATATGGGCTTCATAGACGACATTAAATACATATTATCTAAACTGCCAAAGAAAAGGCAGACTATGTTCTTTTCTGCAACAATTCCGGAAGAAATAAAACACATAACATTGAACTATACTAACAATCCAATAAATGTAAATGTAGGCTCGGGAGAAGTTACTGTAAGCACAATACAGCATTTTTATTCCATCGCAAGCGGAAGCGATAAATTTGCAACATTGCTTGCATATCTGGATGAGAAAAAACCGGAAAAAGCAATAATATTCTGCAAGACACAGAGAAATGCTGAAAGAATATATTCAATGATGCAAAATATGGACATAAAAGCCGTTTTGATGCACGGGGGCTTGAGCCAGAGCAGAAGAGAACACTCGCTTAATCTGTTTAAAGAGAACATAAACATGCTTATAGCCACAAACGTAGCTTCACGCGGATTGGATATAGACAACGTTTCAGATATAATAAATTTTGATGCTGAAACTGATCCAAAGGCTTATGTTCACAGAGTAGGCAGAAGCGCAAGGATGGGAAAAAGCGGGAGAGCTTTTACAATATTCACTCCTGGTGAAAGATATCTTGTTTATGAGATAGAAAATTACGCAAAGATAAAACTTTCACCCTTAGAATTCAATCTTACCGCGTATAGAGAAAAAATAAATGAATTTTACAAAGGAGATTCTAGACAGGAGATTGAAAGTGCATTAAGAAGGAGCAATTTCAATTCTAACAGAGGTTTCAGCAGGAATAAACCGTATAGAAAAGAGTTTAGCAGTAATAGCAACGGAAGACATTATTCCGGATTCAAAAAGGATAAATTCAAACGCAGTTATTTCAAGGAAGATTGAGCATTTATTCTATCTATTAAATACTAGTAGATAAACTTATGATAAAAGGATTAATAAATTCACTATATATTATTATATAATGATATTTAAAAGAAAAGAAAAACCAAAAGCAGATGATGATATTATTTTAAGAGCAAACATTGCACAAGGAATAAAAATCCTTTATCTGGACAGGAAACGGCTGTTTTACCCTGAAAATAACCATTATGAGAAATTAAACGACACATTTGACCATATAATTAAAAATCTAAGAGAATTAGAGAAAAAGAAGCCCAGGATGTTAGTTCTTGGTAAAAATGGCTTCGACTATGAGTTACTTGACAGCAAGATGGTAGACACATTAGAGGATTATTTTAAGTTTCTATTGCTATTGCCACCGCCAAGCTCAATATTTACAAGATGGAAAAAATCCGTTGAAATAGGAAAAATGCACGTTCCAACGCTTTCATACATGCTGCATTCAATACTTACCTATAAATTGCCGGATTACTGGCTGGATAAAATGGATGAATATACTGATATAGCTGGTGCCATGATAGAAGTAATCAACAAAGGCTCTAATAATGAGAAATTAATCGATGTAACCGATCAGGCAAAGAAGAATATTGAAGATAAAGTGGACAAAGAAAGGGAAAAAGTTTATAAGAAAAAAATACTTGAATGGTTAAGGCTGAACCTTATAATTTAAATTTTAGAAACCAAATAAAAATTACTTTTTAGCTTTGCCTTTAGTAGGCATTACTAATTTTGGAACTCCATGCACGTGTTTATAGGAAGCTATTGCTATCTCTTCCAGAGTTAATCCCTTTGTTTCGGGTGTAAAGAATACAGTGAAGAAGAACACAAACAGCATCAATGCCAGAAGTATAAAGAAGAATCCGGATTTACCTATCGTAAGAGTTAAGTAAGGGAATAGAAATGCTGAAGCAAATGATGCAACCCTGGTTATTCCGGTTGCACTTCCCATTGAAGAAGATCTTAGCTTTGTAGGCAAAAGCTCTATTGCGTACAAACCCATTGTGTTTCCTGGACCTAAATTTCCAAGGCCGTAATCGAATATGAACGCGATTATGCCTATGGTTATAGCGATTGAAGCCGCTGCTGTTGCAGCTATAAAGAATAAAAGCATAGCCACGGCCATCCCTGCAAAACCTAATGCCTGTAAAGGTCTTCTACCTATCCTGTCATTAAGCATTACTGCACCAAAGGCGCCTAAGAACCCTATTGGCATGTAAAATATGAATGAGTATAAAAGAGACGTTGAACCTGCAACCCCCAGTCCTTTAAGTATTAATGGTGAGTATAGGCCTATTCCATAGCCTGCCAAATCGTATATTATCCATTGTGTCCAAACAACTGCTGTTCTCTTTCCATATTCTCCTTTGAATAGTGCAGAAAATGAACCTGCCGCTATGTTTGCTTCTTTTTGTCTTTCAGACAATATTGCTTTAATATCCTGTGGAGTCATGCCTATCTTCTGAGCTACAGTCTTTACAGTTTTATCAGTGGCCTTTCCTTCATCTATTATCTTCCACCTTGCAGATTCAGGCATTCTTGTTCTAAGTATTACGGTTATGATTGCAGGTATAGCACCAAGTCCCAGAGCCCATCTCCAGCTAGTTAATGGGTCATGTAAGAAGAAGATATATCCTAATATAAACGCCACTGCTGCACCTATGCTCCAAAATGTCCATACCCAGCCATAACCGGCACCTCTTTTCTTATTAGGGTACATTTCGGTAGTATAAACAGGACTTAATGCATAGTCTGCTCCCACTCCCCAACCAACGAAGAATCTAAAGATTATCATTTCTGTTATATTTGTTGATACTGCTGATAATATTGCGAAGACTGCAAAGAAGATAAGATCAAATATATAAAGGTACCTTCTTCCTATCCTGTCTGCATAATGACCGAATACTACTGCTCCCACAAATGCTCCAAGCAGTGCGGAACCGCTAACAAATGACTCTGTAAACGCAGTATACTGGAATATTTTATAAGTTACCAAAACTAGGGTAAAAACGGATATTACACTAAGATCGTAACCGTCAAGAAAATAACCCATCGCTGAAAGAGTAGTTATTACAGAACGTCTCGGCACGTGAACGTTTTCAGCGTTGCTTTGCATAAGCTTAATTATTTTTTGCTATATTTAAATATTTCTATTCCAATCCCTTGACCTTTGCACTGCCTCAAGCCATTTACTATATATAGTATTATAGAATTTGCCATCGACTTTTGGGTAAAAATATCTGCCAGATCTGTTTAAATTTTTTATTTTATTGAAATCCCATATGCCTGAGGATATACCTGCAGACAACGCCGCGCCAAATGCACTTTCCTCAACTAAATTCGACCTATAAATCCGTCTGCCCAACAAATCAGCTTGTAACTGCATTATGTAATTATTATTTGAAACGCCTCCATCAACGTTTATTTTATTATTGAAATTTCCCATTCTCTTTATTATATCCACAACCTGCATGCCTATAGAGTACACCGCGGCTCTTATAAAAGCAAGCTTATCGGATTTTCTTGTTAATCCTATAATTATGCCTCTTGCTGATTCATCCCAATATGGGGAGAATAACCCGCTAAATGCAGGCACTAAGAAAAGATTGGTGCCTATTGAAGAGTTTATTGCGGCTTTAATCTCTGAGAAGGATTTCATTATGCCAAGTTCTTCCAGCCAATCGAATATCTCCCCGGATATAGGCACGGATCCCTCTAAAGCATACGTGCAGTTATTTTTCCCTGTGCCATAAGCACACGTGGTAAGAAGCCCATTTTTTCTTTTTATTTCCTTACCAGTGTTTTGAAGTATAAAGCTGCCTGTTCCATATGTAATCTTTATATCAGAATTGAAAATGGCTCTTTCTCCAAGCAGTGCTGCCTGCTGATCTCCAAGTACTCCCATTATATTAACACTATTAAAACCTCTGTAATCTATGGTCCCAAACCCCTCCTCGTTTATGGAAGGCTTTATTTCCGGCAGTATGCTCTTAGGTATTTTGAAAATATCCAGCATATCTGGATCCCATTCCTTGGTTCTTAAATTCATCAACAATGTTCTTGATGCATTTGTATAATCTGTTAGATGATTTTTTCCACCGGTTAATTTCCATATAAGCCAGCTGTCAATATTGCCTGCTAATACACGTTTTTCTCGTATTAGTTCCTTAACTTTATTTGAATTATCAATTAACCACTTTATCTTGGAAGCAGAAAAATAGCTGCTCAGCATTAGACCCGTTTTCTGCTTTATTTCCTTTTCATAATTAGCATCTTTTATCTTTTTTATCAGGCCCTGTGTACGCATGTCCTGCCATACTATTGCATTGCCCAACGGCATTCCTGTTTTCTTGTCCCATAATATCGTCGTCTCTCTTTGGTTGCTTATCCCTATTGCAGTGATATCTTTAGCTTCTAACTTTGCAGAATGAACGGCAGAGCTTAAAACGAATTTTACATTGCTTAATATTTCCAAAGGATTGTGCTCTACCCAGCCTTCCTTAGGCAGGATTTGTTTGTGTCTCTTATATGCCTTACTTATAACTTTTCCGTTTATATCAAATATTAAACATTTTGTACCTGTTGTTCCCTGGTCTATTGCTGCAATGTACCTATAATTTTGCATACTTTTTAAGCGTACGCAGTACAAGCCTTGGATTATTTGATGTTATGCTGTCAACCTTCAGATCTATTGCCCGTTTTATGTCTTCCGGCGTGTCTACCGTCCAGGCTGCCACTTTAAAACCATTTTTTCTGGCAATTTCAATGTCATCCCGGTAGATTAAATTAAATGCCGGCTGCAAAAAGTTGATCTTTAGAGTTTTAGCGATATCAATAAACCAGGAGGATTTGCCTGTGTAAAGCAAACCTGTTTTAATTGTTTTATCCAACTCCCTAACAATTTCCAAAGAATCAAAGTCAAATGATATTATTTGAACATTATTTTTCAGATTGAACTCCTCTATTAAATTCAACATTTTTTCCTCTATTCCCGGATAAATTTTTGAACTTTGTTTTATTTCCAGATAATAATTTATTCTTCCCAATCCTTCGAATACCTCACGTAATGTAGATATCCTTGTTCCTTTCCACTTCTTACCAAACTTAAAGCCTGCGTCAAGCTTTTTAATTTCTTCTAGAGTATGCGAGTGAATCAAACCCTTGCCGTTAGTCGTCCTATCCAATGTTTCATCATGCATTACAATTAATTCGCCATCCTTGCTTGTATGCAGGTCCATTTCTACACCGTAAACACCTAATTTTTTAGCAAGCTTAAAAGATGGCAATGTATTTTCAGGAGCTTCTATTGCAGCTCCTCTATGTCCATAGACTAATGGCATTTCCATTTTAATTTTAGTACTTTAAAGAATTTAACATTATCTGAATGAATCAAAAATGATAAAAACTACTTCTTTTTCTTCTTTGCTTTAAGAAACGCTATATAACTTAGAAATGATTTTGGATGATCTATGCTTGTAAATGTTACAAAGAAACAAGCAAGCGATAAGATCGCAATGCCGCTTAAAAGCTCCCAAATGCTTAAAGGATTGATAAAAAAACTGGCTATGAAAGAGGATATGAAGCCGATAGCCAGAGAACTTCCTGCGATTACAAGAAACAGAAATGCGAGTACGTATCTCTTTGGATTATTAAACATATACGTACCAAAAAACCTGTTTGCTTCTTCTCTAGAGCCATACTTGTAAGAAGAGAACATAAAATAAATAAAGCCCAAAGTAGAGACTAAAATCACTGCGCCCGAGATAATACCAACGAAACCAAATATCTCATTTCCTGTCATATGAATCTTTTAAACCTCGTGTACCAAAAATGCATATCTAAGATGATAAAAACTGATGCAATTACAGCAAAAATAAAACCCAAAAAGAAGGTGGAATACTGCAGGGTTGTTGCTGGATTAAATCCGCCGTCAAGAAAATCCGAAAAAGCCATTAATCCTGTAAGAAAGGCAAATAAACCTGCGAATAAAAAGTAAGGAGTTCTTATTTTTTCCGGATTCAAAAGATAACTTGATAAAGGTGCCCTGTCTTTTATATGCTTTACCAATGCCCTTAAAATTATCATACCATAGTAAACTGCAAAAATGCCAAGTATACTTAGCAGGCCGAAAATTATCTCATCTGCCGTTCTGAGGTATAACATTATATAACCCCATAATAAGCAATTAAAGTCATAATTGCTGTGAGAACCACAGTAGATATAAGTGAATAAGTAATTAAAACTCCCGCTTTCTTTAAGTCAACCATATGCAATGCTTTATCCCTTATTGAACCTTTTTTAGTATCGGAAATTACATATATCCCTTTAATTGCATTTGCAACGCAAAATCTTTTGTATCCTTGGTAGAAGCCAATAAAGCCCAAAAATAAAGGAAGTGCCAATAGAATAAAAAACAGATAATTTACTCTAAAAATTGAAATAAATACTGCAAGTATTGCCGTCACAATGAAACCAGCAAGTCCTGCCAGATACCTTTTTCTTATCTCTTTAGGACCGATATTACACTTCCCTGGAGAGTAATTATCTACCTTATCTTTTTTCATAACAATACCAATATTTACACGTTAATAAACTATTTTGCATTGGCAAATAAATAAGAAACTAGCAATTATAACAAACAATAATCTAGTAAAATACAATCATAAGTCTCTTATTTTATTATAAAGTGAATCAATAGAATGCACTTTTTCGGTTGGCGTATACTGTTTTCCATTTTTTTCACTTTGATCATTCATTATCCAGATAGAATCTATGCCACTTTCATTGGCCATTTTTATATCGGTGTTTATTCTGTCTCCTACTATTAACATTTTGTCTCGTTTAATTTTATATTTTTTGGCAATATAGTCTATAGTGGACTCGAATGGTTTTCCAAATGTATAATCAGGTTCCCTTTTTACGGCCCGTGTTATAAGATTTATTATCAGCCCTGCGTCAGGTATTTCTTGCCCCCCCTTGTAAGGGCACAAAGGATCATTGTGTGTAAGCAGAAACTTGGCCCCTTTGTTTATATGTTCTATGTTTCTTCTTAATTTTTCGTAGGTGAGATTTACATCGAATCCGACTATTACTATTTCCGGGTTTTTAATATCAAGTGTAAATCCCTTTGACAAAAGTTCATTTAGAAAATCATTTGATATTACCCCATCAAATCTTTTGATTTTCTTTTTAATTAAAAAATCCTCCACTAAATCATTTGGAAGCAGCAACTGCTCTTCCTTTAACTTAATCTTTAACATTTTATCCAGCACTCTTAACCTTTTTACCTTGCTTTCCGAATCGTTATTGCTTAGGATTATGAACTTTTTGTCCAGCTGAATCAATTTGCTTAAAAAGGCAGGAGAGGATGAAAATGGAGTATCCCAAAGATATAAAGTCCCGTCTCCATCTAAAAGAAAGAGCTCTTTGTTTTTTATAAGCTCTTTTATTTTATTGTCCATTTATTTTAATATCTCATTTTATACTTTTATAACTATTCTAATTACCGCTGCTTTTCTTTACAAGGAATACGGGAACTGCAATTGCAAGGGATACTGCACCGAATAAGAACAGTATCAGCATTGACGACCACACCGAAGCAAATGATGCATTGAAAACAACTACCTGCCTGAAAGCTTCAACGCCATAAGTCAATGGCAGGAATTTTGCTATATCCACTATAACAGCAGGTAATTCCTGCAATGGATAAAGTACTCCGCTTAAAAACAGCATCGGAAAGAAAACCAGGTTTAACAACAGCTGAGAGGTTTCCTGATCTTTAGTCAGCGCAGTTACTAAAAGCCCTAAGCCAAGAAAACCGAATATTCCGAGTATAAGTATGGCAGCAGTAAGCAAAATGTTTCCATTGAAGCTCATGTGGAATAAAAGGATTACAAGAATAACTACTACCGCAGACTGTATCAAACTCCTTACCAGCTGTGAAAGCATCTTTCCGGTCAAAAAAGAACCTGTCCTTATAGGTGAAAGCATTACAGCGGTTATAGTTCCGTCCTCTTTTTCCCTGCTTAATGCTGATCCTAAAGCAGTTAATCCTGCCATCATGCTAAGAAGCATTATTAACCCTGGTCCTATAAAGTCAAAATAATTGCCTGAGAGTATCGGAACTGAGCTTACTACAACGGGTGAAATTACAAATTGGGGGTTTATTTTCGGTAAACCTATGAGCTCAGAATTCAATTTAGAAACTGTTCCATTGACTATTTCTGCAGAAAGCACAGTTGATGCTACGGATACTTTAGCATTTATATATTCCTCCAATGTTGGAGAGGTCGGGTTTGTTACCAGTTTTAATTGTGTTGGTTGCCCGGAGAGACTTACACTTGTGAAATTCGCCGGAAAATATATAATAGAGTCTATAGTACCGCTTCTTAACGCTGATTCTGCTGAAGCCAGCGAAGAATAATTACTAAAAGTAATGCTTGAGTTGTATTTTACAAGCGATATGAAGGAATTGCTTAGGTACACTGTCTGGCCGTTTAAAGTAAATCCGCTATCATTATTTACTAAACCTATATGAACGCCGTTGAAGCTGGAAGTAGAAGGAAACATAAAACCAAATAGCATTATTATAAGAACAGGAAAGACGAACATCATGACAAGCCTGAAGGGTGTCCTATAAAGTTCTATAAGATCTCTTTTTGCTACGATAAATGCATCATTTAAAGCTTTTAATACCATCACATACCTCTCCTTGGAGCAATGCTCATCTTACCTGTTTCATCTCTCAATTCTGCACCGGCATAATGTATGAAAACATTTTCTAAAGTTGCATTTTTCCCCAGTTTTTTCTTAAGATTTTTAGGAGTGTCACAGGCCATTAAATTACCATGATCTATCAGTGCAACTCTATCGGAAAGCTCGTCTGCATCCTGCATTATATGTGTTGTAAGTATTATAGTACTTCCCCTTTTGTTTATGTCTCTTATTTTTTTCTTTATAAATGAAACAGTTATCGGATCCAGGCCAACAGTTGGTTCATCCAAAAAGAATACTTTCGGCTCGTTCAGAAGAACCCTGACAAGGTCCAATCTCCTTTTCATACCCAAAGAAAACGTGCCGACCGGCCTTTTTCTGAATTTTGACAGCTGAAACTCCTCTAAGCCGCTATTTATCTTTTCCTCAAGCTCTTTCCTGTTTATTCCGTACAATCTTCCGAAAAACATTAAATTTTCCTCCGCTGTAAGCGGCGGATACATAGTAACCTTTTCTGTTATAACTCCTATGGATTTTCTAACTTCTAATGCGTCTTTTATTACATCATAGCCAAGCACAGATGCATGCCCGCTTGTGGGCTTTATCAATGTGGTAAGCATGCTTATCAAGGTAGTTTTTCCTGCTCCATTTGGACCTAAAATACCGAATATCTCTCCCTTTTTTACCTTTAAGCTTATTGCGTTATCAGCAGTAAAATCTCCGAATTTCTTGGTCAATTTGTCTGCTATTATAGAGTATTCCATAATTATTCCGCTTTAAGCCATTTCCTAGATAAAAATGCTCCTATTCCCAAAAATAGAAAACAGAATATGACTAGATACAGAAGGAACAGGAAGTTTGGAGGGGTATTCAGCACAAATGACCTGCCTAATCCGGCTGCAAATGATAGGGGGTTTACGGAGCTTATATCCTTCATCCATCCAGGAAATATGGCGGAAGGGAAAAGTGCAGTGCTTGAAAACATAAGCGGCAGATTTATGAGATTAGAAACGACTCCGGGGGTCTGCCAGTCATTAGAACGCATTGTTATTATTGAGTATATTGATGCCATGCCTACACCTAGAAGGAGCAGGCCTAGTATCCAAACTACTAAACTTAGTATATTTAAATGAAAGACAACGCCAAAGGCAAGACTTACAAGCATCATTATCGGAATAGATAGTAAACCCCTTGTAGAAGCTCCAAAAACTTTTCCGAAGAATATAGATTCTTTTGGTGCTTTTGTAACAAGTATCCTCTTCAAAAATCCGAACCTTTTGTCTTGTATCATACTCATTGAACTGAACATGCCTACAAATATCATAGAAGCTGCAAGCTCACCTGGAAGCAAAAAAGCTATGTAATTTGTGGTGTGAAAAAAACTGGATAAAAAGCTCGATGGAACGTGCGAAAAGCTGCTACCGAAAAAAACCAGCCACATTATAGGTTGTACTATCATCATAGCTACAACTGCCTTGTTCCTAAAGGTTTTCTTAACTTCCCTGATAAATAAGGCCCAGGTTTCCCGTATCATTGCATGTTCCTCCGTACCATTGAATAAAACTTGCGGTAATCTACTGATTCCTCCGTTTCCTTTATAGTTGAACCGGTTAACTTTAAGAATACACTGTCTAGACTTGGAGTTATAAGATTTATTGATTTAAGATTTTCCAGATTTATTGACCTGAGTACATCAAGCATGTTATCCTTTGAGTTTATTTCTATTAAGATTTTGCTTTTATTTTTTTCTAATATATGAAAATTCTTTAATGATGAAATATCAAAACCATCGTTAACTTCCAGGTTTACTGCATACCCTCCCGCCTTCTGCTTTAATTCGGTTGGTGACCCCAAAGCTATTATTTTACCGTGTGATATTATTGCAATCCTGTCACATAACTGGTCTGCTTCTTCCATATAGTGCGTTGTAAGAAATACAGTCACCTTATACTCGTTTTTTATGATAAGTATAAGATCCCAAAGCATCTTTCTGGTTCCTACGTCTAAACCTATCGTAGGTTCATCCATAAATATTACTTCCGGAGAATTCAGCAAGGCCATAGCTATCTCCAGTTTCTTTCTCATTCCGGTAGAAAACTTGCCCACGTTTTTGTATTTAAATTCTGCCAATTCGAAGTATTTCAAAAGATTATCGGCATTTTCCTCCCAATTTGTTATTCCCTGCAAAGCGGCTTGCAAACCCAGATTTTCCCATGCATTCAAATCATCATCAAGTATTATTTCTGCAGAGACCCACCCTATGTTTCTTTTAACTTCTTTTTGCTGCTTGATTATGTCATAACCTGCTACAGATGCATTTCCACTTGTCGGGGGGCTTAAAGTAGTAAGCAGCTTTATGGTAGTAGTTTTTCCTGCTCCATTTGGACCCAGCAGGCCAAATATCTCTCCCTTCTTAACAGCAAACGATATGTTGTCTACGGCCTTAAAATTGCCGTATTGCTTGCTAAGATTTCTCACGTCTACTGTAATTTCATCCATATCACTTTAGTATACTGTGCAGTCTATCATCTATTTTTTTCAGTGTTTTCATGTTTTCCTTGCTTAGAAGCTTTTCCTTTTCCGATATAAACTCGGATAAGTCATCCAGAGTCTCTATTGTTTCGTCTATGCTTGTCCCTTCATCCTTATTCATGAAGGAAGAAGCAGACCTCCATGGGAACCATGAACTGTCCAGATATTCTTTTCCTTTTTCAGTGATCAAATAATATTTCTTATTATCCTTTTGTTCTACTTTTACAAGTCCGCTTTCAGATAGGTATTTTAATATGGAATAAATACTGCCTGGAGAAGGTCTCCAAAAACCAAAGCTCATCTCATATATTTTGTCTATCATCTGTGCACCCGTCATTTTCTCCTTTGAAACAAGCATAAGTATCCAGTACTTTATCCCGAAACCGCGCGTTATGCCATGCATGGAATGTGCAAATTTATGTACTATATTTGGGTCTAGATTGAATCCAAAATTTATTTCATTAAAGTCATCTTCTTTGTTTTTCATATTTTCTGCCTCCGAATATCGTTTTACGATATCTATTAAAGATATCTTTAATATTTAAATACTTTTCTATAACTGCATTAAAAAATTTTATATACTATAACTGTGTTATATTTACTGGGTGATTTTATGGCAAACTACGATGATCAGTATGAAGTACAGAAACTTAATTATAAGTCTTTGGAAGGGTTTTCTGAGAAACAGATAAGTTTTCATCACGACGTGCATTATGCAGGCTATGTAAAAAAGAGAAATGAAGTGCACAGTAAGCTAAAAACAGCTGACAAAGCAGCCGCAAATGCAAATTATAGCGAGTTCAGATCATTAAAAAAAGAGGAAACCTTTAATGCCAGCGGACAACTGCTTCATGAGCTATATTTTGAAATGTTCGGCGGAAACGGTAAATACTCGGAAGATATGCCTCTTATAAAAAAGATAAACGAGGATTTCGGAAGCTTTGAAAATTTTAAGCTGGATATGATGGCAACTGCCAAAGCGGCCAGAGGATGGGCAATACTTGCAATAGATCCCACTGATAATAAGCTAAGGACTTTTTTAGCAGATGTACACAATGACGGAGCAGTATGGGGTTCAATACCTATAATAGCTTTAGACGTTTACGAACATGCATTTTATGTTGATTACGGCCCAGACAAAGCTAAGTACTTGGAGCCATTTTTCAATAATTTGGACTGGAAAAAACTAAATGAAAGATTTGTTAAATTCCAGAATGTTTACAAAAAGCAGTAATTAATGAAAACCGCTAAGGTTTACTCTTTAAATTCACTTATCTTATAGGATAAACCAAAGGAGTACTTATCTGCAAGATTGTTAAGCTTGTTTTTTAATTCATATTTGTTTGAGATAGTGTAAAAGCCAAGGTCAATCGCAACTGTAGCGGTATTTAAAATCTTATAGCCAGAAGAATAAATCAATGAATCTCTTAACAAATCGTTTTTAAGATCATTAGCTCTTGAAAAAACATCTAAATTGGGCCTGCCAAATAGCGTTAAATTGCAATCAAAGAGGAGCTCTTCCAGCCTCTCATTTTTTTGATTTTGTACCATTGTTCTGTTTAAAAAGAATTTTGTACGCATGAGCTATAGTATACCCATATATTCCAGTTTCAACCTGCTTTTTGTCGTTGAAATCTATGTTAAAGTCGCTGTATTCCACTTTTCTCAGTCCTTTTTGGAAAATAACGCGAATATAATCTTGGGTAACGTCTTTCATCTCTTCATTATTTAACGTATAAGAGTAATCCAACACGCTTTTGTAACCATTTTCAAGAATATATGAAAGCTCATTTAGAATCTTAGAGTACTGCCTGCCGAAAACTTTTTTAGCTGTTTCTTCAGTGGAAACGTTACACAGTTCTTCCAAAGCATACTTATATCTGCCATTAACCCCCTGTTCTTTATCAGCCTTTCTATTTTGCATAACGCTTTATTAGATAAACAATCCTATTAATACCTTTCATTATAATATTGGCTTTACGTTCGTGCCCCTTCCTTTATCAAAATAATCATTAATTGAATTAAATATACTCATAAAATCCGTGAATTCTACGGCCCTGCCATAAAATGCAAGCGCAATACTAGCCTTGCTATTTAAAGAAAAAAGATTAAAATCAGTATATGTTTTTGGGTCCTGCCCGGTTTTCAGCGTTTTATTATATAATATGGATTTTGCCTTCCTTGGATCCAGTTCCTTTTTGAAGTCATATGGAAAAAAGTATGCATAATTTACATTTATAGAATGGATATAATCCACCTTAGGCAGCCTATTCGAAAGATCCACCTCTTCTTTTAGTATTTTATTTCTAGTGTTAAGAATGCTACCGTATTTTTCTCCCCACACATTATTTGCGCATAGATCTTTATCGAAATCAAATATCTTATATACTGCCTCAAGTTCATAGTCTTTCAATGTTTGAAGTTCTTTATAGCTATCGCTTACAATAACGGCCAAATTATTTTCAAGTGAATCAAAGTGTTTAATATAACTAGAAAAATATGGGATTTTTTTCTTGTCTATTATGTTTTTGTATACACTTTTATCTCTGCTTTTTGCATAAAAATTAAGCAATGCTTCGGACATTATTGGCCCCACATCAGATAACAGCTTATAAAGATTTGAACCGGTGTTTATATCCTTATAAATTTCAATGCATTTGGGTTCTCTTTTAGGGAATAAAACCTTCATATACATTTACCTTATCCTGAATCCTGGATAAAGAGATTTGTATTTTTCAGTATACTTATTAATTAACATTTTATTTTTAAACTCTGCCCATTTTATGCTGTGATTTACTGACTTAACTCTATGTTCATCAGATGCAAAGAAATACGATTTTATATCCTGTTTATTGATTGGGTTTATGAATCCTACTTTTACTTTCTTATTCTCATCCCAGTAAATAACTATATTTTCAAGGTAAAGATTATTGTGTGATAACCCGTTCTGATTGACGTATTTTACAGTCTCATTTATCTGCTTCTTTATGTCATTTAGCTCTTCCACCCTTGCTTTGTAAACATCTATCCTTGCTCTATACTCTTTTAGATACCTTTCACCATTTGCAAGCCTTTTAATCCCCTTTTTTAGTATAAAATTATTAAGCTCATCTCTTGGAATCAAATCCTGAAGAGAGGTTACCCTGTTCATTTTTTCCGAGATTAATTTTTCATCCCAGTGCTTATAATTATCAAGGTATTCCTGCAGAGAAACTGACCGTGGAATGTAATTTCTTACTTCGTTGCCGCCAAAGGGAGTAGTTATGTAACCGACTCTCCTGTTTGAATCGTCCACAATCAACGCAACTGGTTTTGGAAAGTTCTCCGGTCTTGCAGCATAAAAATCATTTAACAACTTGTACTGCCTTGCAAAATAATCATCAAAAAAGCCAGTGTTATAGAGGTTATTAAACTGCAGGTATTCCCTGCTTTTTATGTTAGGGAATGTATCTGTTACATATCTTTCATTTACCAGCAGTCCTAAATCACTGAAGTAGTCAGAATTCTTTACAAATTCCCTTTTCAAAGTGGGATTACCGTTTGCATCATTCTTGTATGGCAACGACTTAAGCAGTTTTTCGATCTCTGATGATTTCTTTGCCATA
>JAMCSP010000023.1 GCA_023378865.1 Candidatus Parvarchaeota archaeon
CAGAGAACAGGAGTACTGATGAAGCACATCCAGAGTACAAGAAAATTGCATTTGGTTTGTACGATCAGCTGAGATATAAATACCCCAACATATTGAAGGATCTAAAGGTTTTCTTGGGCAATTCAGGCAGAATGACAAGTAGTATTGATTATTCCAGAGTTCCAAAAGCCAACATAGATTCTGTGAATGATACTTTGTTTTAGTATACAGAAGATATACCCGATTCCTTTTTCAATTTTATTACATTATCAGCAATGTTTTTCATATTGTCCTCATGAGTTACTATTATTATCTGCTTCAAATCCGTTATTTTAGTAATTGCATTTGTAAGCGCATTTATGTCTTCCTTGTCTAATCCCGATGTAGGTTCATCCATTATTATAATCTCGTTTTTTCCAACTCCGCCAAGAATTGAAGCCAGAGATGACAATGCAAGTCTATATGCTATGGCTACGGAAGTTTTTTCTCCACCAGATAATGATCTGGCATCCATTTTTTCGTTTCCAGCTGTAATGACGACATTATAATTGTTGTCTATATCTATTGCGTAATCAATTTCATTCCTGAGCTCTTCAAAGCGTGTTTTGAAAAGAGATTTGAAATCATTTATAAAACGCAGTCTAACATACTCTCTTATTCCGCGGATATCCTCCCTTAAATTTGACATGGTTTTTAGGAAATTTTCTTTTTTATCCAGCATCTTTGAAAGTTCTTCCTTCTTTTTTATCTTTCTTTCAAGTTCTTCTCTTTCATGTTCATCAGTAATAAGCTGGGATTTTCTCAGCTCTATTTCCTTTTTTATTTCTGTAAGCCTGTAATTCAGTTTGTTTACTTCTTCAGAAATAAGTTTGAATTCATTTTCAAGTTCATTTAATCTTTTATCATCAAACTTTATTTCCGATAAGTTTTCTTTCAATTGTGTTATTTCTAAATAATAATTACTTATTGCCCCTTGTATCTCGTCTATCCTGCTCTTATAGCTTTCAATTTCGAACATCCTTTTCTCCTGTTCTTGTATAAGTTTCATTTCTTCTCTTGCATTTTTGAGATCCAGTAATATTTTATCTAATTTTTGTTTTTCCTTTTCGTAAGTTTCCTTTATGTCTAGGTATTCCTTTTCTCTTTCTTCGTTTTTATTCTCCTTTAACTTTGATTCGAGTTTTAATAGGCCGTTTTTCGTGGTTTCTATTCTTATTTTGTTTAATCCGATGTTTTTTTCAAGGTCATTTTTAGAATATTTGATGCTGTTTGCAATGTTTGTTAATCTTTCTATCTCATTTTTGTACCTGCTTATCTTGCTTGAATATTCCTTTTCTAGATGCGTTTGATCAGTTATTCTGTTTCCACATAGAATGCAAACTCCTTTTTCAATTGATTGTGAACGTTCTTTTTCCAGGTCTTTTATCAGATTATTTAATTCATAAACTCTTCCAGCAAGTTCTTCTTTATTTTCAATTTCAGTTATGCTTTTAATCTGCTTGTCAAGTTCCTCCTGTTCCCTGTTTAATTTGTCTAAGATATTGTTCTCATTTTCTATTTCTTTTTGAAGCTCACTAACCTCATTTTTGGCTTTTTTGTATGAATATTCTATCTGTAAGAATTTTTCATATAGTTTTTTAACGTTTTCATCCTCTAGTTTATTTTGCTTCTCAAGATCGTTAATAGCTTTCTCAATTTCCTCTTTTTGAGAGTTTTCTATCGGCTTGACATTTTTTTGGGTTTCCTCGATTTTTTGTATGATTCTTGTTTTTTCAAGTTCAAGTTTGGATTTTTCACTTTCCTTTATTTTAATCTCTGTTGAGATTTTTTCAAATTTTATCTTTTTGTCTCTTTCAAATTCTAGTTCGCTTTCCTTTTGGTTTTTCTCTATTGTCTTGTTGTTCAGAAGTATCTGGTTATCTGTTGCTTCTTCCTCTAAGCTTTTTATTTTGCTTTGGTTTTCATTTATTTTGTTCTCTATCTTTATTATGTCATTTTGGTCAACGCTTAATTGAAGCTCTTTTTTGTCTAGTTCTATTTCATTCTTTATTTTGTTTATAATTTCCTTTGTGCTGTCGTAAACATCTAAATATTTGTTAAGCTGTAAAAGACCATCTATGTACTCTTGTTTGTACTGGCCTGTTTCAAATATTAGCGTTTTCAGTTCATCTTGTTTAATGTATGTTATAGTTTCAAATGTTTCCAGAGGGTTTTCTGACTCTATTTTTAATAGTTTGTTTACATAAGAATTTATATCAGATGCTCTGTTTTGAAGATCTACTCGCTCATTGTTTTTGTTTATGTAATTTTTTGAATCGTCGTTTCTTACCGAATCGTTAACTCTCTTTAAACCCCTGCTTATTTCATATTCATCATTGCCGTTTTTTATTGTTATTTTTATTTCCCCCTCCGAAGAATTTCTTCTTAGCAGCATTTTTCCTTCCTCTTTTCCTTCTCCAATCTTTCCGAAAAGTGCATATTCTACTGACATTAATATGGAGGATTTACCGCTGCCGGTGTTACCGGTTATTACGTTTATGCCCTCTTCAAAGGGTATCTCTGTTTTGTGGTGGCTTCTAATATTTTCTAGCTTAATTTTCGAGATTATCATGTAAATAAAATAATTTTTCAACCTCCTTTTTTATGTCATCTGTGCTTTCTCCAAGAGAATCTATTAAGTATCTTGCAATTTTTATCTCCTGGTCATTGTAGCCCTTCTTTTTAAGAAATTCGTATTCTATTGTTGACAATTCCTTTGTTTTTATTTCATTTTCTTGTATATCGGTATCCTTATCATTTAACTTTGATTTATTTATGCTGATATATGAATAACCAAGTTCGTAACCTATTTGTTTGATTTTTACAATGTTAATATCTGACACTTTATCAGCCAACTGTCCTTCTAATTTTACAACAAGGATGACTCCGTCGTTTTTCTTTAGCTTGTTAATTATCTCATTCTCCAATTCAGCAGCTTTTTTATTGTCAGCATTTATTGTGAAAATCTGTTTATCCCTGGTTTTTATTATTTTGTATTCTACCGAGGTTATCCCCTCTTTATCATACGATATTATAAAAAAGCCCCTGTTTGGATTGTCAACTATCTCCTTTTCGTCGCAATATTCAAGCGAACCTGGATACTGTATTATCCCCTTGTCATATCTTATGTTTTCCCGGTGCCCATGCCAGTGGCCTGCTGCATAGTAATCAAATCCTCTTGGCAGGCTTTCTGTCTCAAGATCCTTAAATTTTTCTCCAAGATATGAAATGGTGTGATGAAATACAAAAATTTTAATGAATGCAGAGTTATCCATTTCTATCTTTAATTTTTTAAATATTTCGTCTTCTACCTTGCTTCTCTTGCCTTTTACTCCGCATATAAACGCGTTTTTATATATCTCTCCTTTAAGATTCACATCTTCTCCGAATTCGATGTATTTTTTGGAGTTTAGGTTTATAAGAAGGTTGTTTCTGTGGAAAAGTTCTATAATACTCTCTTCTTCTCCAACACCAACATCATGGGATCCTGGTATTATGAATAAGGGTATCCCGGCAGCCTTTAGTCTGTTTAATTCATCTGTTACGAATAAAAGCGAATCCAAGGGAGGGTTACCGGAGTCAAAAAGATCTCCGGAATGCACAATAAAATCTATTTTTTCGGATATAGCATAATCCACCATTTGTATAAATGCTTCTTTTATGTCGTTATTTCTTGTATCATTTTTGTATACTTGTCCAATATGGGTATCCCCAACATGCATGAATTTCATTTTTATTATTGTTATTGCGTAAATTAAAACTTGCTTTATTAATAATGTATATATATCCTGATTTAATTATATGTTTATGGATCCAGAAGAACGTTTGAATTTAATAAAGCGGAATACTCTTGAAATAATAACCGTTGAAGAGCTTAGAAATTTACTGAATGAAGGAAAACCGCTTTCTGTTTATATAGGCAGGGCACCGACCGGTTCAATACACTTGGGCCATCTTGTTGCATTAGGCAAACTTTTTGATTTTGAAAAAGCAGGTATACATACAAAGATACTAATAGCAGATTTGCATGCCGCATTGGATGATTTGAAATCAAAATGGGAAGAACTGGATAAAAGGGTTGATTACACAAAAAAATGTATAGAGCTGGCATTTGACTGGGAGAGAATGCCTGAATTTATCAGAGGATCCGATTTTGAATTGAGTCAGCCCTATGTTTCCGATCTGTTAAAGATTTCTACGCTTACTACAGTTGAGAAAGCTATTCATGCGGCTTCTGAAGTTACAAGGATGAAAAATCCAAAGGTAAGCGAAATAATATATCCTCTTATGCAGGCTTTAGACGAAGAATATTTAGATGTCGATATACAGCTTGGCGGTATGGATCAAAGGCATATCTTTGCATATGCAAGAGAATACCTAGAAAAGCTGGGTTACAGAAAAAGAGTGGAAGTACTAACTCCTCTTGTAGCATCAATACGCGGGCCCGGAACAAAAATGTCTTCTTCTGTTCCTGAAAGTAATATTAAGATATATGATTCTGAGGAATCAATAAAGAAGAAAATAATGAACGGGTACTGCCCAGAAGGAGTAGTTGAAGATAACTTTATAGTACAAATAGTTAACTTTTTCATACTGCCGAATGATGGTAAGTTAAAAATAGAAAGAGAGGAAAAGTTCGGTGGTGATATAACCATAGAATCGCCAGAGCAGCTGATACAGCTGTACACTGAAAAGAGAATACACCCCCTTGATTTAAAAAATGCAGTTGTACAAAACTTAACCGAAAGGTTCAAAAACGCAAGAGAATACTTTGAAAGGCAGACTGATTTGCTTCAAAGCCTTGGAGAAAGCTTTATGCCTTACTAGGTATGGAATCTGATTACTCTTTCAAGGAGGACGTAAAAATATATGATACCGATGCGCAGGGTATCGTGCATTATGCAGGTTACTACCGGTTTTTTACCGATGCAATGCAGGAATTCATAAAATCCAAAGGATACAGTTTTCCACTTATAGACGAAAACAGGTGGATGGTAGTTTTGGAATCAAATGCAAAGTATGTTAATTCTGCAAGGATGGGAGACACTCTTAATACATCTCTTAAAGTTAGCCTTATATCGAAAAAGATATTGAGGTTTGATTTTGATATAACTCGCAATGAAGAACAGATCTGTCAGGGATACATACTTCATATCTGCATAGATAAAAACAGCTGGAAATCAACAGAGCTGCCTCAGGAGTTTATTGAGGGCTTAGTTAAAGAAGTTTAGAGTGTTAAAATTCGTGTACTTAACTGTGCTCCAGGTTTTTCTTATGAACTTTTTGTAGGGTTCCTGGTTTATCCTGCCGTTCTCTGTTATTATTTTTACGAATTGCATAGTTTTTGGATCTGAGGGATAACCGCTTCCGAAATCATACCCAAGTTCTTTTTTTATTTTTTCTACTTCCCTTTCTCTGTTTGCCTTTGCTATTATAGACGCAGCCGATACCTCAACGTGGTTTTTATCTGCGTAGTTTTCAGCTATCACTTTCTTGTCCTTTATCTTTTTCATCAGATATTCTTTTATTTTTGAAGTGTTTCGGCTCGGGGAATCTACGATAACAGTTTGTCCCTCAAGCGAGTTTGCTATCTCTATCATGTTGTCAAGTTCTAAGTAATTCAGGTTTTTTCCATCCTCAAATCTCTTGTCTATCTGTTCTGCGGATATTTTAATAACCTTGAAATTATTACAGGTTTTAATTATTTCTCTTTCTAGTAGATATATCCTTTTGATGCTTAGCATCTTTGAATCTTTGACGCCCAGAAGTTTAAATTTTTTGGTGGTTTCTTCATCTAAACCTATGCCCGCTATTGTCATAGGGCCTATTAATGGGCCCCTGCCAGCTTCGTCTATACCAATAGTTATCATTTAACCACTGCTTTTCCCGAGTTCATCAGCCCTGAATCTTGCGTGTCCAAATTGTATAATTGCTTTTATCCCGAATTTTCCAATACCAGTGGGTATATCGCATGCGCCATAAGCGCTTCCTCCCCATATGTATACCTCTGCTCCAGAATTGCTGTTTATCATATCTGCAATGTCTAGTGCGTGCAACTTAAAACCATCAGGTATTTGTATTGCTACTTTATCGTATTTTTTTTCGCGTATGTTGTCTATTAAGCTGTCAAAATCAATATCATATTTCTCTGTAAGGTATCTCAAACCGTCATTTTTTATTTGATATTTCATTTAATCCCTATCATTTTGGTGCTTAAATTATTTATTATTGTAAGTTTACTGTTGATTTGTGGATAAAGAGGAGTTTGTAAAGGCAGCAAAGATCATAAGCAGAAAGTATTACACAAAGGAAAGAAAGGCAAGCCCATTTGAAATACTTGTGCATGGAATACTGTCTACAAGAACAAAGGATACTACGACTTTCCCTGCACAGAAAAGACTGCTTTCAATTGCAGATACTCCGGAAAAGATAATAAAATTACCGACGGAAAAAATAGAAAAGCTGATTTACCCCGTCGGGTTTTTTAGAGTTAAAGCAAAACTTTTGAAAAGAGCATGCAATGTACTCATAACAAAATTCGATTCAAAGGTTCCTTCAAATAAAGCTGATTTAATGCAGATACCCGGTGTGGGGGAGAAAGTTGCAAGTCTTGTATTGGAGTGGGGTTTTAATATGCCATACATAGCTGTTGATACTCATGTAAACAGGATATCACAAAGATTGGGAATTGTACCGGAGGGAACAAAACCCGCAAAGACAGAAGCCGTGCTTGAAAGCATACTGCCCCCTGATTTAAGAATTTCCACAAATTACTCGTTTGTAAGGTTTGGTAGAGAAGTTTGTAGGCCGGTTTCTCCCAAGTGCGGTATCTGTCCCGTATACAAATATTGCAGTTTTAAGCTAAAATCCAAATACGCAAAAAGAATGCTTAGCATGGAATAAGATAAGAATATTAATTATGCTGAATAATCAATAATAATGAAAGAGCAAAGCAGGCTTAATTCCTCGCTGTCAAGTCTGGTTTACGGCCTTAAGTCGTTGTCGGAACTTAGTTCATTTTTTACGTTTCTTTTAATTACAGCTGTAATATTCCTTTTGGGCTTTGTTGTGATTTTTAAGTATCTTGGGCTAGGAGCATTTTTGAATGGAGGGTTTATCTTTACCCCTTCAACTGCTGTGATAATTACCGGGGAGGCGGTTTTTGTTGCATCTTTTCTGCTTGTTGTTTTTTCTTTAAACGCCTTATTCTACTATAAGCTGTATTACCTGGTTTCAAGCAATTTAAAGTTAATGTCTTTAATCAAGCATTCCCTGGTAGTATTTCCAAAGTTTCTAATAGCAACCTTTACCCAGGCCATAATCTCTATAATAGGATTGGTTGCATTGGTAATACCAGGAATATACTACGGCAGTTCGCTCATGTTTTTTAACTTTTTTTCAATATACGGCAATTCGACTCTGCACTCGGCAATTATAAACAGCAGAAGGCTTGCAAAGGACATACGCTTAGAATCCCTGTTTGTATTTACTGTATACTTTGTTTTACTTCTTGTTTTGATTTATTTGGTTAGCAGCCTTCATCTGCAGGAAATTTATTCTGCGTTGCTTTATTCAATCCTCCTTTCATACTGGCTTATAAGCTATAGCAATACAGCCTTTAATCTTGCAGACAAGAATGTAAACGAGCTTACCGAAAAGTCATCTATATATAGAAAGATATTAAATAAAAGGTAGTTATTGTCAGATATTTATATTTTTAAAGTAGTGAATGTGAATTAATAACGTATAATTTAGTAATAGAAAAGCTTAAATACTAGAAGTATCATAGAATAGAATTATAAATTATACTTAAGAGGTTCCCCCCTTGGATATCGATGTATTTAATAGCCGTTTATCGCCGCAATATAGAATTATGCTCAAAGAGGAGCTTGACCAATTATTAAGTAAATACAATATTGTCATAAAGGATCTTCCCAAGATAAAAGTAAATGATCCGGCAGTTAAACTTTTGGATGCAAAGGAGGGCGATGTTCTAGAGATAAAAAGAAACAGCAAGACTGCTGGCCAGTACAATTATTATAGATTGGTGGTGAAATAAAATGGAAAAAAATACTTATCAGGTACTGCTTAGATCTGCGCTGGGTTCAACCGCTTTGGCTGCACACCATATATCTTCTTTTGAATATTTTATAGATAAGGGGCTTAAGAAAATAATAGACAGTGAAGGTTTAATAGAGCCGGTTATAAAGCCTTTGGGAGTTGAGGATTTTAAGATAAAAATAAATAAAATAACTATTGGAAAGCCGGACATAATTGAAGCAGACAGCATAGTAAGGCTAATTAATCCTATGGAAGCAAGAATTAGAGACCTTACCTACGATGCGCCTTTGATGCTTTCCGTTTCTTATCTAGCGGACGGCAAGGAAGTCGTAAATGAGGATGTTTTTATAGGCCGTATGCCAATTGTAGTAAAATCAAAATATTGCAATCTTTATGGGCTATCAGCGAGTGAATTAACCGAAGCAAAAGAAGATCCTACAGACCCTGGCGGATACTTTATAATTAATGGAACTGAAAGGATAATAATAACCACAGAGGATCTTGCTCCAAACAATATACTAATCTCTAAAGACAATCAAGAAGGGTTCAAATTCACTGCAAAGATATTTGCTGATGCCGACGCAATAAAGGTTCCACATACTTTGCAGATCTCTGGCAGCAATCTCCTTTACATAACTTTTGGAAAGTTGAAAAGAGTTCCTATCATTACATTGATAAAGGCATTGGGCGTTACCAATGAAAATGAAATAATAAAGAAGATAGGAAAAGACGATGAAGACATAATAAATACCGTGGACATGAATCTTATAGCCTTCAATATAAGCTCGGAAAATGAGGCATTAGACACCATTGGTAAGATGCTTCATTCGATTCACACTAAAGAGACAGCAGAGTTGAACATAGATTCTTTGTTGTTCCCATTTTTAGGCAGGGATAAAGACTCAAGAAAAATAAAGGCAGAGTACCTTATGTACGTTTCAAATCTTCTAATAAAGAGTGCATTGGAAGGAAAAGAAGTCGATAAAGACCATTACTCAAATAAAAGGCTGCACGCTGAAAGCTATAATCTGGATATGCTTTTCAGGTTCATATTTAAGCAGATATTGAACGATGCTAAATATAACTTTGAAAGAGGAATAAGAAAGGACAGAGTACCGGATCCGAAGTACATATTCACTTCTGACCAATTAACTGCAAGGTTAAGGTCAGCACTTGCAACTGGCCAATGGGTCGGTGGCAGGGTAGGTATAACCCAGCATTTAGACAGAAGAAGCTTTCCGTCAACGATATCGCATTTAAGAAAGGTAGAGTCTTTGCTTACCTCAAACAGGGAAAATTACAGGGCCAGGGATCTTCATGGAACCCAGTTCGGCAGATTCTGCGCAGTAGAAACTCCAGAGGGTCCAAAGATAGGTCTTACCAAGAACCTTGCAGTTTTATCTATGATGTCAAAAGAAGGCGTAGACACGGAAACTGTTAAAGGTCTACTTAAGAATTACGGGGTGAAAAAGATATGAGTTTCGTGTTTGTAAACGGTGTGCTTTCAGGGGTTACTGATGATCCAGAAAAGCTTGTCAAAGATATAATAGAAGACAGAAGGCAGAGTAACATACCAAAGGAGATAAACGTAAGGTACAGAAAAGACACTGACAGTGTAATGATAAATTCTGACAGCGGAAGACTGCTCAGAGCACTAATAGTAGTTAAAAATGGAAAACCAATGGTTACAAAAGAAGATGTAGAACTGCTTTCAGAGGGCCACTTAACCTGGCAGGATCTTATTGATAAAGGAAAAATAGAATACCTTGATGCAGACGAGGAAGAGCTGGCTTACACCGCTTTAAACGAGGAGGATTTGACTCCGGCACATACTCATCTTGAAATAACTCCTCTTTCTGTTTTCGGTACACAAGCTTCACTGCTTCCATTTATAAACCACAGTAATGCACATAGAAACGTTACTGCAGTAAAGAGTGTACAGCAGGGCGTAGGTTTGTACACCACAAATTACCTCATAAGGCATGACAATGACTCAATGATAGCAATTGATCAGCAGATGCCTATAGTTAAAACAGAAATGTATGAGAATGAAAACTTCAAGTCGCATTTATCAGGGCAGAATATAGTTGTAGCAGTGCTTTCTTATCTTGGTTACAACATGGATGATGCAATAATAATAAATAAATCCTCTGTTGAGAGAGGGCTTTTCAGAGCGATGTTTTTCAGACCATATAAAGTAGAGGAAATAAAGTATGTCGGGGGGCAGAGCGATGTTATAACTGTTCCAGACAAAGACGTAGCAGGCTATAGGTCGGAGGATTCATATAAATACCTTGATGAAGACGGGATAGCTGCGATAAATTCACAGGTTAATGGTGGAGACGTTCTTATCGGCAGGATTTCACCACCAAGGTTCGTTTCATCGATAGATAAGTTCAGACTGGGAGTGCAGAAGCAGGTCGAATCGTCAATTGAATGTAGAACCGGAGAAAGTGGTGTCGTTGACAATGTATTTGTAACCTCGACAGCAGAAGGAAATAAATATGTCTCCTTAAAGATAAGAGAGGACAGACCTGTTGAGATTGGAGACAAGTTCGGACCAAGAAGCGGACAGAAGGGTGTTGTAGGTATGCTTCTGAACCAGGAAGATATGCCGTTCACCTACTCAGGCATAATTCCGGATTTAATATTCTCACCTTATTCCATACCATCAAGAATGTCAATGTCTTACCTGCTTGAATTGATAGGCGGAAAGGTTGGAGCACTTGGCGGCAGATATATTGATGGCACTCCTTTCACAGGCGAAACAGAAGAAGACCTTAGAAAAGAATTGATGGAATACGGTTTTAGAGAGAACGGTGTAGAAACAATGTACAATGGTATAACCGGTGAAGAAATGAAGGTAAGGATATTTGTAGGAAATATGACCTACATCAGATTGAAGCACTTGGTTGAATATAAGATACAGTGGAGGGCCAGAGGTCCTATACAATTGCTTAACAGGCAGCCTACTGAAGGAAAGTCAAAGCGCGGTGGCCTTAGATTAGGGGAGATGGAGAAGGACTGCTTTGTAGCATACGGAACCGCTTTGGCTTTAAAGGAAAGATTCGATTCCGATAAGGTTACAATTCCAGTGTGTTCAAAGTGCGGAATGGTAGCCGTTTATAATGTGAAAAAGAAGACAGGTTACTGTCCTATAGACGGAGAGGATGCGCAGATAAAACTCATAGAAGTATCAGTTTCATTCAAAATACTTCTTGATGAGTTGAAATCAGTAGGAATATATCCAAAAATGGTTTTGGGGAGTAAAGTATGAAATTAGATTCGAACTTTGTTTTTAGTAAGATAGATGCCTTGGAATTTGGTATAATGTCTCCTAAAATGATACAGAAGATGAGCGCAGTTGCCATAACTTCTTCCGAACTTTACGACATCGATGGATTCCCGGTTGATGGAGGCCTTTCTGATCTAAGAATGGGCGTTATCGATCCTGGATTGACTTGTAAAACCTGTGGGAACACAATAAGGGATTGTCCAGGGCATTTCGGCCACTTGGAGCTTGCCAGGCCCGTATTCAATGTAAAAACAGTTCCTTATGTCTATAATCTTATAAATTCAACTTGTAATTCCTGCGGCAGGATACTTATATCAGATGAGCACCTAAAAAAACTAAGCGAAGAGATTATATCTGCAGAGATAAATGAGGGTCAGAAAAAGAAAATAAAACTTATCAAGGCACTTATAAAACATGCAAAGAATGTAACTGTGTGTCCATTCTGTAGGGCGAAACAAAGAAAGGTTAAGCTTGAAAAGCCTTATACTTTTGTAGACGGGGATCAAAAGCTCACTCCAATAGATGTATTAAATAGACTCGAAAAGATAAAAGACTCAGACCTGCAGTTCTTTGGGCTGGATCCAGATTATTCAAGACCTGAGTGGATGATGGTTTCTATCCTGGCAGTACCGCCAATAACTATACGGCCTTCCATTACTTTAGAGAATGGACAAAGAAGCGAAGATGATCTTACACATAAACTTACTGACATAGTGAGGACCAATCAAAGACTTGCAGAGAACATAAGATCAGGAGCTCCGGAAATAATAATAGATGAGCTTTGGGACCTGCTTCAGTACCACATAACTACTTTTATATCCAATGGTTCGGCACAGGTTCCAGTTGCAAGGCAGAAATCAAACAAGAAGCTTAAAAGCCTTGAAGACAGAATAAAGGGAAAAGAGGGAAGGTTTAGAGGGTCTGCACTTGCCAAGCGTGTAAATTACAGTGCCAGGTCAGTTATTTCTCCAGATTCCTTTTTAAGGTTCGACGAGGTTGGCGTTCCACTAAAAATAGCAAAAGAAGTAACATATCCAGAATATGTTACAGACCTAAATATAGACAGGTTAAAGGTTGCTATTAAAAACTTCAATTCGTATCCAGGTGCAAATTATGTTATAACTCCAGATAACATAAAAAGAAAAATAACAGAAATGACGGTAGATAATATTATAGACGAGCTTAAACCTGGCTATATAGTTGAAAGGCACATAAAGGACGGGGACATAATACTATTCAACAGGCAGCCCTCATTACATAGGCTTTCAATAATGGGTCACAGGGTGAAAGTATTGCCTTACAAGACTCTGGGGATAAACCCGGCATCTGCTTTGCCTTATAATGCAGATTTTGATGGAGACGAGATGAATATCCACGTTTTGCAGAATGAAGAAGCACTTGCAGAAGCGGACATGATAATAAACATAAAGAATAACATAGTCTCGCCAAGACATGGTCTGCCATTGATTGGCGCAGCACAGGATTATATCTCAGGCTGTGCTTTGCTGACTGCAAAAGAAACCGAATTTGAAAAAGCAAGCGCTGAATTTTTGCTTTCTAACATTGGCATAGTTGCAGATTTAAAGAAGAATAAATACACTGGAAGGGAATTGTTTAGCATGATTTTACCAGAAGATCTTAATTTTGAGAGCCAAAGCAGTACATATAAGATAACGAAGGACAGCGATTCAATTGTAAAGATTAAGAACGGAAAACTTATTTCCGGGGTTATAGACGCAGCAACTATCGGTAGAGAAAGCGGAAGTCTGCTTCAGTTCCTATTCGTAAGGTACGGACCAGAAGTTACAGCTAAATTTATAGACCAGGTAAACAAACTTGGGCTTATGACTATTTTCAAGTTAGGGATGAGTGTAAATATAAGGGATTTTGACATTCCAAAAGCGGCGTACACTGAGATAGAAAAGGCTGTAAAGGAAGGAGAAAACAGTGTAGAAGAGCTTTTGAAGGATTACGATGATATAGCCGAAGCAAAAATACTTAGCATAGCCAATAGGATAAGAATAAGGGTAAGAAATATAATAGATGCTTATATAGACAAAAATAATAACAATGTAGAAGCAATGATAACGACAGGAGCAAAAGGAAGCATAACGAATCTTATACCAACTATCGGTCTTGTAGGTCAGCAGATGCTTAGGGATGTAAGAATAAGTAATGGATTCTCGGACAGGCTTACTTCACACTTTAAAAAGGGAGATAACGGCCTTATCGCGCGTGGTTTTATAGTTTCAAACTATAGGAAAGGGTTAAACCCTGTGGAATACTTCCTTCATGCTGGAAGTAGTAGGGAAGGGTTAATGGACAATGTTATTCGTACTCCTATCTCTGGTTACATGCAGAGAAGGCTGTCATCAGCATTGAATGATCTTAAAGTGGCAGATGACTTGTCTGTAAGGCTGGGCAGTTCAATAGTACAGTTTAAATATGGAGAAGACGGGCTTGATGTATCGGCAAGCGACAAGGGTGATCTTAAATTATGAAAATAGAAATACCGGAAAAATATATCGTAGCATTTAAGGAAAAATACGGGGAAAATGCAGATTTAGCAGAACTTGAAAAAATATACACCAGGTCATTAGTCACACCTGGTGAAGCTGTTGGAGTCATAGCGGCACAAAGCATAGGTGAAGCAAGTACCCAGCTTACGCTTAGGACAAAGCATGCAGCTGGTCTTTCGGTAATTAATACAACAAGCGGTTTGCCAAGATTGGTTGAGATATTTGACTCTAAAAAGGACATTTCTACCCCATTCATGGATATATACTTAAAGGAGGAATACGCAAAATCAAAGCAGAAGGCAAGCGAGATAGCCTCTAAAATTATTGAGATAAAGATAGGAGATATAACTTCTTCTTATACAGTATCTCTTAGGAAAAAGTCCATAGAATTCGTACTTGACAAAGAGCTTTTGAAGGAATACGGGTTTACACCCAAAGATGTTACGGCAAAGCTTTCAAACTTAAAGGTATCAACTGCATTGGAAGGAGATAATCTTTCAGTCATAGATAAATCAGCCGATAGCGTTAAAAAGCTGATAAGGCTGAGGAATAAAATAGTAGAGATAAATCTTTCAGGTTTGCCGGGGGTTTCAAGGGCTATATTAAATCAGGATTCAAATGGAAATTACTGGATAAAAACAATAGGTACAAATCTTTCGGAAGTACTTAAAATGGAAGAGGTCGATCAGAAAAATACAATATCAAATGATATAATAGAAGTTTCAAAGGTACTGGGAATAGAAGCTGCAAGGAATTTGATAATAGAGGAAGTAAACTCAACGCTGCAAAACGTAGGATTAACTGTTGATCTAAGGCATATATTTTTAATAGCAGATGCAATGTGCCTTGATGGTACAGTAAGAGGCATAGGAAGATACGGGCTAAGCGGAGAGGCCGATTCAGTGCTTGCAAGAGCATCATTTGAGGTCCCATTGAAACACCTCATAGAGGCAGGACTTTATCATGAATCAGATCCATTTAAATACGTTGCAAACAATATACTTTCGAATCAGGTAATACCCATAGGTACAGGCGGGGTTGAATTAGTGGTGAAGGAAAATGGAAAAGGAAATAGCGAAGAAAATTCAGGAAAAGATAAAGAGCAATAAAGTGTTTATAGGCTTGAATTCTACTTTAAGAGCTTATAAAGACGGAGAGCTGTCTTTTATAGTATACGCCAGCAATGCCAGTGAAAAAATCCTTGAAAAATTGAACGGACTCGAAACCGAAAAATATAAGTATGACGGTGACAGCGATGCGCTTTCAATTGCATGCGGTAAATCATTCGGCATAACCGTTTTGGGTATTAAGAAGTAAAGATATGAACATAAAATTCGACAGTGACATTATTTTATCAATGAATTTATTTTCTGATGTTACAAGTGTTATGCCAAGAGACTGCATAAATTTTGAGGATAAGGTAGTGTTTGTCGTAAATCAGGGCCAGGCTGGCGTATACTA
>JAMCSP010000024.1 GCA_023378865.1 Candidatus Parvarchaeota archaeon
ATGATTGCAGAGGGAGGGATTTGAACCCTCGAGGGCGCTAAGCCACAGGATATCTTATTCTTTGCAAATGCAAAGACAGATAAGGACCTTAAGTCCTGCACGTTGGGCCAAACTTCGCTACCTCTGCTTCCAATAAATAAGTGCGACTGGTTATTTATAACTAAGCACTCTTTTCACGCAGAAGCCTTCTCTTTCGTTTTCTGTCCAACATTTTCTTCTTTCGGGTTTTCCACCTGTCTTTATGATACTTTTTCCAATTTTTTGAGCTTCTTTTCATATACTAATTACATTTTCACCCCATTTATATCTTGGCGCCGGTAACGCTGGAACTTTGATGGTAATTTCCAGAATACGGCTTTTGTACTTCGCTTAAAGTAGTACTTAATATCAAGTGTAAAAACCGGGTTCCTTTTGATATTCTTACAGGGACGTTCCCGCCTATCATCATTATCGTAAGATTCCCTTCATAACCGGCATCCACTATTGTTGGAGGAATCGCAAGCCCCAATCTAGCAAATGTCGAACGTATGTTGCACATTCCCACTAGATTGTTTGGCATCTTTACTTTTTCAGCTATCTTTATCAAAACTCTTTCCTGGGGGAAAATAACAAAATCTTTCTCGACTTTTTCTTTAGTATAGACTTTTTCAAGTGAAGCCTTGTCATTTATATCTACCGGCTCTTTATTGTAAATAAACCGCAGTAATTCATCCCCTACCCTAAGGTCTATACCATTTTCTCTTATTGTATCGTCTGAAAGAGGTTCTATAGAAAACAGCTTCTTATCGAGGTACTCTTTTATGTCTTTATCGCTTAATATCATGTAATGATTAAATTATTACAGTATAAAAATTTATTGTTTTGTAAAAACAAAATATTTATCATAAAAAATTTATAAATTACTATGATATTTCAGGAAATAAATATAGAATGGCTGCATCATGCGTGCTTTAGGGTAAAGGGAAAAAATAAGATTATATATACCGATCCCTATAAGATAAAAAACAATTATAACGATGCAGATTTAATACTTATAACACATGACCATTATGATCATTTGGAAATAGAAAGCATAAAAAAACTAATAAATGACAAAACGATATTAGTTGCACCAAAAGACTGCCAAAGTTTGCTAAAAGAATTTAAAAATGACAAGGTATTTGTTTCACCTAATGAAGTAAAAATAGTAAAAGACATAACGATAAAAACGGTTCCTTCTTACAATATAAACAAGTTTAATGAAAAAGGGATAGCATTCCATCCAAAAGAAAAAGGCAATGTTGGGTATATTTTCATAGTAGACAGTGTAAGGATTTACATTGCAGGAGATACCGATAATATACCCGAAATGGAAGGCTTTAAAACAGACATTGCGCTTTTGCCTGTAAGCGGCATATATGTTATGACACCTAAGGAAGCTGCCGAAGCCGCTTTAAAGATAAATCCAAAAATAGCTATACCTATGCACTATGGTTCAGGTATCGGAACTGAAAAAGAAGCACAGGAGTTTAATAAATTACTATTAAATAAATTAAAAGTAGAGATATTGACTTCTATCGATAATTAGATTAAAAAGATTTAAATATAACATAGTTTATAAGATAACAATATGTCTAAAAGCACAGCACCCACTCTTAAGAAAAAAGGGGGAGGGTTCAAGGGAAAGAGAAGAGATAAAAGGAGGAGCGAGTCAAAGAATCTTTCAGTTCCTTTACAGGTAGGTGAAAGAAAAATAAAAACCTCCAGAACAGTCGGCGGAAATATAAAGATAATACCTCTAAAAACAGATCAGGGCAACCTTTTTGATCCAAAAAGCAAAAAAACATCAAAAGTAAAGATAGCAAGGGTTTTGGAAAACAAGGCAAACAGATCGTATGCAAGGCGTAATATAATCACAAAAGGGGCAGTAATCGAAACCGACCAGGGAAAGGCCGTTGTAACAAACAGGCCCGGCCAAGACGGACAAGTAACCTTAAAAAAGCTTGATTGATCACAAGGATCATTGATGGAAATTAATCTAAATAAATTCAGCAATATTATAGATAAACATCATAAAAAAATAATAATCTTATGGATAGCTGTTTTTCTCATTTCCATACCGATAGCAGTGCACCTTTTTAGTATAGTATCCTACAATGTAACAGGGAATTCATCAAACAGCGCTGCAAGCAGCGGCAATAACCTTCAGTTAATTGTAAGTGTAAGCAGTAATGCATACTCAAACAACACTAAGAATTTCTTTGAAAATATTTCAGATAACTTTGCTTATAAAAATATTACATCTCTGTATTCTATAGAATATAATCTTTTGAATTCAACATACTATAATATACAGAAGGATGCAAAATTTGCGCTGGATTCTGCATACATTAAATACAACCTTACTCCTGAAACAGTACCTAAAAGCCTGAACAATACTATAATAGCAAGCGTTGCAGGAACCATAAAAAACGAGCTTAACAGTTCAAGTATTATTGAACACAATTCATCTTATAATTTCATAGTAGGAATTATAAAAGGATACTATAATTCTTCTCCATTGTATACAATAGATAATTACAACTTTACCACTTATCCAATAGTACCTAATACAAATGAAACTGTAACACTTATAAATTACAACCATACAACTATGCTATCTACAGTAAACAACTCTAACTACTCTTTTGTAAATTCATATGTTGGTAAAATTTCAAAAAATTATGGAGTTACAGCATATGTTACTGGTTCCAGCGGATTAAGCAGCAACATAGAGAGTGAAACTGACTTCGGTACGTTTCTTGCAATTGCAATAGGAATTCTTATGGTTGTAATAGTAACCGGACTTATATTCCGGTCACCCATCGCAGCATTTGTGCCTCTTATGGTATACGGAGTAGATCTTACAATCGCATTTTCGGTGTTTTACGTAATATATCACATAATTCTAAGAAGTACTGTATCTTTTTTCGATCCTGCACTTGCAGCGATACTTATGCTGGGAATATCAACGGATTATTTAGTATACATGCTTTACAGATTTAAACAAGAACTCAGAAAAGACCACAGAAAAAGCGTAAAAATAAGTATTGGGGGAGCTGGTGCAGCGATACTTGTAAGCGGCACTACCGTAGTATTAGCTTATAGCATACTTTCAGGATTTAATCTAGCTTTTCTTGGATCTACTGGGATATTGGATTCTGTTGGGGTACTTATAGTTCTTTTATCGGCACTTACATTCATGCCATCAATTCTTATTTTCTTAGGAGAGAAGGTATTCTACCCAAATCTTAAACCTGGCTTCTCTTTTGAAAAGTCATTCGCAAGATTAGCGCACTTTAATTATAAAAACAGATACTTTATAATTACCATTTTTATTGTGGTAATTGCAATCGCTGCATATTTCTTTGTAGTATACCAACCTGGATTAAATTTTCTTGGATTACTTCCAAATTCGGGATCAAAAACTGCTTTTTACATAGCTACAAACAACTTTAAATTTGATCCAATAGATCCTATTATAATAACAATAAACAATACACAAAACATAAATGGAACAATGATTTACAATTCAATAAAGTCAATGAACGGAGTAAGCTACACTCAATTGACAAGAGGAAACAATTCTATGCAGATATTAACTTACTTAAAACCGCTTGGATTTAGTACCCCAGCATTAAATGATTACAATAAGATAAACAATTACTTAGAAACAAGGAATGTAAACTATAGTATTAAAGGTACGCAAGTATTTCTTGGCAGTGCAGTTAAAAATATGAATGGAAGTGTTCCATTACTGATATTTTCTTTAGGAGCTATGGTTTTTGTAGTGTTGTTTGTAATCCTTTTCTCAATCTACACTCCTTTGCGTTTGGTACTTCTTATAATTGCAAATGTTATAGCTGCTAATGGAGTTACATTGTTAATATTCCATTATATATTGTCTTTGCCATTCGTTTCAATTGCCCAAATATTCCTTATAACAAGCATAATGGGAGTAGGTGTAGACTATGATATATTCCTGGTAATGAGGATAAGAGAATACGTAAAAGAAGGCAGAAATAACTTTGACGCAATAAAAATGGGGCTTGTAAAAAGCGGGCCAATAGTAGCAAGCATAGGAATAATCTTTTCGATAGTGTTTCTGTCTCTTTTGGCAAGCGGAGTGCCAATAATTGAAGAGGTTGGATTCATAGTTGCGATAGGAATTTTAATTGATTCCGCCATATCAGTATTATTTATAGTTCCATCTATAATGTTTTTGTTGCAAAAGTACAATTGGTGGCCCGGGCTTAAGAAGTATGAACATAATAAATAAAATGATTGAAAAGATCAAGGGAGAAAGGATAATAAGAACAGAAAAAGATGATAACAAAATTTTGACATTAACAGAGGGCCCTGAAGGTATAAGCGTAAAATTTAATGGGATAACCTATTCAAGAAGAACCGAAAAAGGGATATTCACAGGTTCTTACTGGGATTATTTTACACCTCTGCCTCTGCTGTATAATAAGCCCGATATACTTATGATAGGTTTAGGCGGCGGAACAATTGTTTACCAGCTAAACAGGTTATATGGCAGAAAACTAAACATGGATGTAGTTGAGATAGACGAAAAGATGGTTAAACTTGCAAGAGAGTTTATACCTGAAGACATAAAAAAGATAAACCTATTTGTAGAAGATGGAATAGAATTTCTCAAAAAAAGCAAGAAAAAATACGAATTAGTGTTTTTAGATGCTTATGATGGGGATAAGATTCCTGACAGCTTTCTTGATGAAAGAACCATTTCGTACATAAATGATACTCTTACAGCAGATGGAGTACTGGCCATAAACTATGCAATGAGCTTCAAAGCCATTGTTTTCTTCCAGAACTATATAAGCAAACTTAAGAAATACTTTAAAGTATACCTTGTTAACAACCCCCTGGGCTCGGGAAATACGATAATCCTATGCAGCAAAAAAATGGATAAGACAGAAATATTGGAAAAGATAAACAAGATGAAAAAGGAAGATAGTAATATGCACGTAATAAAAGGATACAATAATATGAGCAATGGCTAATATTTATCCAATAAAATTCACTAGGATAAATGGAAGTAAAAGAAATAAGGAACTCGTTGAAAGAAATTGATAAAAACACCTGGGAATCCAAAAAAGTAGGCAATGTTCCTATAAGATTATACGCAAATGAAAATCTTCTTAGAAAAATGGAAGATGATGTATTTAAGCAGGCAGCAAACGCGGCTTCCCTGCCCGGGATACTAAAATTTTCCTATTTGTTCAGTGATGCCCATATAGGTTACGGTGTACCAGTAGGATGGGCAGGTGCCTTTGATTTAAAGGAAGGGATAATCTCGCCGGGTGCTATAGGTTTCGATATAAATTGCGGAATGCGTCTTATAAAAACAAACCTGACTTTAAAAGAAGTTAAACCTAAAATAAAGGAATTAGTCGATACATTGTTCAAAATGGTGCCTGCAGGAGTAGGTTCTAACTCTCCGCAGATGCTTACAGATTTAAAGAATCTAAGCAAATCCGATTTAAAGGAAATAACTGAAGAAGGTGTAGACTGGGCTATAAGAAAAGGGTATGCTACGGAAAAAGATAAGGAAAGAATTGAGGAGCAAGGCCGGGTAAAATCTGCGGATTTTTCGGAGGTAAGCGAAGAGGCGTTTAAGAGAGGAAAACAACAACTTGGAACGCTCGGATCAGGGAACCATTATCTTGAAATACAGGTAGTAAACAAAGACTTCGATAAAGAGACAGCAAATTCGCTGGATTTGGATGTAATAAAGGAACAGGTAGTTATAATGTTTCATACCGGTTCAAGGGGTTTTGGCCATCAGATAGCCAGCGATTATATCAAGAAGTTCCTGGATTATTCTTCTAAAAATGGAATAACTCTAAAAGACCGGCAGCTGGCTTATGCTCCTTTCAATTCTGAGGAAGGGCAAGCGTATTTTAAAGCTATGTCCTGCGGGATAAACTTTGCTTTCGTTAACCGACAGATAATAAATTACCAGATAAGAGAAGCATTTAAAAGTACGTTTAAAAAAAGCGAGAAGGACCTCGGTTTAGAGGTTGTTTATGACGTTTCACACAATACTGCTAAGATAGAAGAATACACTATTGAAAACAAAAAAAGGAATGTTATAATACACAGGAAAGGAGCAACAAGAAGCTTCGGCCCCAGAAATAAGGAATTAAAGGGGATACTCAAAAGAATAGGCCAGCCGGTGATAGTTGGAGGCAGCATGGAAACCGGTTCTTACCTCTGTATCGGAACAAAGAAAGCGGAGGAAGAAAGCTTTGGAACGACATTGCATGGCAGCGGTAGAACAATGAGCAGAGTTGCAGCAAGAAGTGCTATAAAAGCGGATAAATTGCTTGAAAGCATGAAAGCGAAGGATATATACGTAAAAGCAAACAGCATTACTGGCTTAACAGAGGAGGGAGGATCAGCTTACAAAGATATAAACGAGGTTGTTGATTCAATGGACAAGGCAGGTATAAGCTTGAAGGTTTTAAGTTTAAGGCCCATAGGAAACATCAAAGGATAATGGAAAGATACAAACTGCTTAAAAATGAAGCTACTGCTGACATAGCCTTTATAGTATACGGCAGAACGCTTAATGAACTTTTTAGAAATATAGCCATAGCTGTATCAAATGTGATGGTTTTAAATGTAAAAAAAGAAGGAAACAAAAAAATAAGCTTTAGACTGCATGCCGAAAATATTGATTACCTTATAGTAGACTTCATAAATAAGATAATATTCTACAAAGATTACAAAAATTTACTTATTACCGATGCTAAAGTAGAGATAGATAAAAACCTCAACCTTCAATGCACGGCCGTTGCAGAAAAACTAGAAAATTTGAAAGACAGGTTTTTAGCAGATGTGAAGGCAGCTACTTTGCACGATTTAGAGGTAAAAAAACAAAAAGGATTAATTAGATGCAAGATAGTTTTAGATGTATGAAAAAAATACTGTCTGTTCACTATGATGAAATAGCGTTAAAAGGGAAACAAAGGGGTTATTTTCAGGGCCTTCTGATAAAAAACATAAAGGAGAAGATAAACAAGCAGATAAGGGTTGTTGAAAGCCGGCTTGTTCTAGAAGATTACAGCCTGGATGATATAGAAAAGCTGAAATTAACGCCTGGAGTAGCATGGATAAGCGAAGCATACAGCATTGACAGAGATGAGAAAGAACTGGCTAAATTAATCGATGAAATAACAGGGGAAAACAAGAATGTAAACATTGACGTTAAAAGAGTTGACAAAAACTATGATAAAACCTCCCTAAAATTAAAGGAAGAGCTTGCAAAAAAACTAAAGCTTAGGTTTGACAAGAAAGGCAAAAAAATAAGAATAGAAATAATGGGTGATTCATTTATAGTAAATTACGGGATAGAAAGAGGCTTGGGGGGTTTGCCAGTAGGAAGTTCCGGAAAGCTGCTATCATTGTTCTCCGGCGGCATAGATTCCAGTATAGCACCGTTGGAAATGATGAAAAGAGGAGCAAAAGTCGATCTGTTGCATGTTTATGCATTAAATTCACCGGATTTTGCCCTTGATAGCAAGATAAAAACAATAGCTGAAAAATTAAGCAAGGTGGAAGCAGGCCTGACTCTTTATCTTATACCATTTCATTATTTCAGCGTTGCCGCATTGAAAATAGATAAAAGGTATGAACTTGTGCTTTTCAAAAGATTCCTGCTAAAATTAGCAGAGGAAGTAAGCAAGGATAAAGGATACCTGGCAATAATAACAGGGGATGCACTGTCTCAGGTAGCTTCTCAGACAATAGAAAATATAAATGCTATAAGCTTTGACATACAATTACCGGTTTTCAGGCCATTCATAGGCTATAATAAGGGAGAGATAATAGACAAATCAATAAGGTATGGCTTTTATGATTTATCAATAGAAGAGTATAAGGACTGCTGCTCAATAGTATCAAACAACCCTGCTACCAAGTCCAATCCGGAAACCATTAAAAAACTGGAAAATGATATAGAAATGGAAAAAATAATAAAAGAAAGCATTAAGGAATTAAAAGCTGTCAAATTCTAGAACGTATTGCATTCATCCTTGAATAATCATATATAAACATCTGGGCGTATCCTGCATATCTCCCAAAATAATCCGTCATTGCCTTTCTTTTGTCCTTGTAGTTTTTTGCATTCCCCAAAATGTGACTGTAATACAAAGATAATGTCCGTAATATCCACACATCCATTGGGAAAGCAGATAGATCATGCATACCATAAAGAAGTATACAGTCCAGTACTTTCTCGCCCACACCGTTTATATTAAGCAGATTTTTCCTTATATCCTCTTCTGTAAAACTTTCGTTTATTTCATTTTTGTAAAAGTATTCTGCAGCAGAAAACACAAACTTGGTTCTGAAACCTAGATTAAACTGCTTTAGCTTATCGTATCCCTTTTCATATATCTCTTCAAAAGAAGGAAAACTTTTTAATATCTTGCCGTTTATCTCACCTTCCTTTCCGTAATAAGCGGACATTGCCTTGATCCTCCTTAAAATAAGATTTACATTAGACTGTATAGATAGCACAAAACCTAAAGTCGCCGGCCATATCCCGCTTTTTACTACACGCAAAGAACCCGAGTACCTTATTGCTCTATCTATGAAATCATCCTTATCCACTTCTGCTTTTATTTCATCAACTGGGTCGTTAAGCCCTAAAAGCTCTTTTACACCAGTTTCATCTAAACCTGAATAAATCAAATTTTCCCCTTCCTGCCGTACTTCCAAAGGTTTATCCACAAATGAATACCAGTTCTTGCCATCGTTGAAAAAGGTGAATAATTGCCCTGAATTTAATGTTCTATCCAACGAAAAATTATCCGCTTTAGTTATCATAATGATTATAACTTAAAATAAACATACTTATATTTAACAATGAATTTATAGTTAAATTAATGCTGGGTTGGCTGAGCGGTTAAAGCGCTGGCCTTGAGAGCCAGTTGGG
>JAMCSP010000025.1 GCA_023378865.1 Candidatus Parvarchaeota archaeon
AATAGCTTGGATTAGCAAATCACACAGTCACATTGCTGTTTTTAACAGCTCGACACTTCCTTCTTTATTATCAAATAAAGAAGTGCATATTATTGTTTAACCGATAAGTATCTAATAAGCTGAAAAGCTTTATAAAGCTTTTGCTTATGTCTAGCAGTTTAATGCACAAATTCCATTTCATTGCTCTTTTAGAGAATACTTATACACAAGTGAAAAAGCAAGCATTGCCAATATTGAGATTAAGCTAAGTGTACAAGGCAAACAGATATACCTTAAAACAGAAAACTCTATAAAGAGGAGATAAATTGATATTATTGAACCAATCAAAAGTATGACAAAAAAAGAATAAAATAAAACAACTTTATTTTTGTAATGTTTTATAAACGCAAGTAAAGCTAATTCTATAACTAAAAACAACAAACCATACAAATAAAGATACTGACCGTAAAATCTGGCATAAGTACTAGTGAGTATATTTGTGCAGTTGAAATTACTTGAACCAATATTACATAAAGTTTCCGGAATCAAGCGCATTGAAAATGAAAACACCAGATACAGAACTCCTGCAAGTGCGAATAAGCTGAACAATAAAACCAGATTAAAGTACAGACTTGAATTGTCTACCTTTTGTATTTTAGGAGTCATATTGCTTTTTAAATTATTGTTGATCTCTTTGTCAAAATGATTGCTTGTTTTTTTATCTTTCATATTATGCAACCGGACCAATATTTATAAGAGGCATAACTCCGTTTGGAGGGTAGGATCTTTCCCTTACCCACTGAACCTTAAAGTTAAGTGAATCTCCTTGGCTGCCCTCGTACAAGCCTAAACCAAAGTAAACGTTAGACTGTGAAACAACTGTATTATCCCAGTTGTTATTTGAATAATCAAAGCCGGCATTTTCATTTCCAGTTGCCTGCCAGTTTATGCTTCTAACATTATAAACTCCATCTACAAAATTTCCACTGAAGCTGCTGCTAGAAGAGCTATCACATGTGCTGGATTCAACTGCCTGTGCTATATTCCATGAGGTTGTAGAAGTTCCTTGATTGTTTGAATACCCATTGTAAGTCTGATAGACTCCACAACTTGGTAAATTGTTACCGTATTTTTGAGTAGAAAGTGCAACTTCTGTTGTTTCTACACCGGTACTGAAAGTAGTTGATGTGGAATAAGCATCGAATATCTCATTTGTAGGAGAAAGAGCAGTATTATACCATGCCCATATTAATGGATAATTTGTACCGGAAACGCTTAATGTTAATCCATTGTTTACTGAATAAGAATAATCACCATTATCCCCTATTGTGTCCCAATTTGAAGGAAGACTTGTGCCAGCAAAGTTGGTATAATAATTAAATATGTTGGCGCCATTATCATACTCTGCGTAGGAACTTGAAAGCTGTGGAGCCTCTCCTACCGTATTCCCGTTGAATAGATTCGTAGAGGTGGATGCAAAACCAATATAAATGGGTTCACTTGAATATGCAGGTATGCTTCCCAATTTTATCCAATAATTTAAATTATTTAAATTAGCATTATAATAAAATGCTCCGATACTAACATATCCGTCGCCGTTAAGCCCTCCGGAAACAGTATAACTACCTGGATTAAGATTACATTGCGCTGCAAATGCGGTTTCATAATTATCTCCTCCGTGGGTAAAGAATAACTGGCTACAACCTGCAGGTAAAGTTATGGAGCTGCATTCAAACCAACCGCATGATCCAATCAAAAGTGCGTAATGTGTATTTGATGGAACTGTGAATGTCCAGCTGAAAGATGATACTGATTTATATGTATTTACTTGATAACTGACGTAATTTTGATCAAAAGAAACGCCTCCAACCACTATATCAGAACTTCCAGAGGAATCGCTGCATGTGGGTGAACTTTGATACCCAAGACTTGTATAAGTTGTAGAAGTAAGATTGGTCCAGGAATATGAACTTAACGCCCCATTTCCATCACCTCCTGCACACAAATAATAATCATTATAATTATTAGTAGGTAAGACAGTTGATGCAGAAGTAGAACCAGTAGAAGAATCATATCCCGGTGAATTATAAAGCTCTAACCAACTTGGTATTACTGTTCCGTTTGCATAGAAAAACTCTACATTCTGGCCTGTTGACTGGCCATTATTATTTATATAAGACCATAATGAATTTGAAGAGTTAATAGTTACTAATTGCTGGAAAGGAGTGGGAGTTGCAGATGATTGGGTATTAGATATAGTTAATTCTGCGTAATTGGTAATACTTGATGGTAAAACCGGCTGCACCCATGCTGCTGGCATTACTCCGTTTGGTGAATAAGAACGCACTCTAAACCAATAATATTCCATATCAGCTCCAGGTGAACATTCTCCATCCTGTATTGATGCATATAGACTACTGCTCCAACCTTCATTTGTATTACTTGAAGAAACAAAATTATAATTCCACCCTATACTTTCATCTCCATTTGCAATCCAATATATACTTGCTACTCCGCTGCCTGAGCTTATATCAAATGGATTACCGATATTATTATACCCACCACTTATGGTTCCGTATCCCCAACCCCAAGTATCAGCTACTCCAGCATAGCCTCCTGCAGTATCACTATTTCCTGTATATATTCCAACATCTTCAGGTCCAGCCACTCTTGTTCCGGAGCTATAAGTTTCCACAATAGAATCTGCTGCATTAATTGGATTATTATATATTATTCCGGCCCAGGTACTTGAACAACCGTTGTTTGCTACTTGTATATGAAGACCATTGTCTACTGTTAATGTAGCATCTCCTACATAAGAAGTAAAATCACTTGGTAAACTGGTTCCCGCAAAATTGGAATAAGCTGTAAATACATTAGCACCGTCATCATATTCTGCATATGTTGGTGAAAGCTGTGGCGCTTCCCCATCATTTATTGTATTGAAAAGATTAATTGAAGTTGGAAGTGCAAAATCAATATATATTTCCATTTTTGAGTTTGCAGGTATTCCTCCACCTATTTTAAGCCAATAAACCGTTGAAGGTGCCGTATTAGAGTTTCCAGATTCAAGCCAAGAAGGTATAACTGTTCCGTTAGCATAGGTAAATTCTACATTAGTCAGGCTTGAATTCTCATATGAGGAATATGCTGCTGAATCAACTACCAATTCCTGTTGGAATGGCGCAGGTGTTGCTATAGACTGTGTATTTTGAATGAAGACAGGTATACTACACAGCCAATTTGTAAACGTATAAGTAGTTCCTTCTTCAACGGAAGCCGATGAAGTACATACCGCCCCATCTGCAGCATCGGCTGTTGCGGTTGCAGTATAAGCATTTTGAGAAGACTGGCTATTTAATGAAAGCGTTATAGGAGAACCAGTTGATGCTGATCCGCTTGCACCATCATAAGAGACTGACCAACTTGAAGCCGAAGATGGTAAGTTAATTTCGTAGAATTCGGTTGTTGATGAGCCACTTGTTGAATATGATATAGAGTTTGTGGAACCTGCAGATACAGTTCCTGACGATGGAGAAGGAGTATAAGTATAGGTAAAGTAACCGTTAAACTGGTGTGCCCACGAACCTGTTTGTTCTACTGTAATACTGGAAGGATCAGCCGGGTTTGCTGTAACATCTGAGTAAGGCAATAAGTCCGTGCTGCTACTAGAGGGTGTCCATGCTATTACATTAAACTGATTTGAGGTCATATATGCGCCATTAATTTCGAAGGCGCTCATCCCTGGACCACAGATATTTGTCCAGTCTACAGCTACTTCATACCAGCCTGGAGTCACTGAAACCGTTGTGGGACCATATTGCGTAGCCCCTTCACCTTTCCATGCAGAACCTCCAAATACACTGGACCAAGAAGATGTTCCGGCAGGAGCATAGAAAACCTCCATTGCATCATCTGTAGTTATAGTTACGGTAATAGAGGAAGTAAAGTACATGTAGGCTACTGCGGTATAACCTTGTGAATCATACGGTGAACTACATGATAAACCATTGTTATTTAAGTCACTTACTGATGAAGGGAATGCCTGGGTAGGCATACCCTGATAGATATTTCCCTGATAACTTGAAGTACCAAAATTCCACTCAACACTTGATGCTGATAAAGTTGGAACTGAATAAGAATAAGAAGGTATGCTTCCGCCAGGTGTAATTGTTGTAAACTGCGTGCTGGAGGAAGTGGAAGTTTTCTCAACGTTATTAAAAGTAACGTTCCATGGATAACTTGTTGGAAGATTAGATTCATCAAATGTAGTTATACAGGTAGTTTCTTCTGAGAAAGAAACTGCTATAGTAGAACCTGCTTCCGCTGTTCCTGAAGAAGGAGAAGGAGTCGTAGCTGTTGTGCAATCCAATGTCGAAGAAGAATTCGGAGAAATTGAATTTATTGTATATGAGTAACTTGGAATACTTCCATCACTTGTAGTTGTTGAGAAAGTTATGTCTGAGGGTGCAGTACTGCTGTTATCAACCCCATTATAAGTCACAGACCAGGTTATCCCAGAGCTTAACCCTGTTTCCGTAAAGGTAGTTATACATGACGTAGAGCCAGAAAACGAAATTGCGGTTGTGGTACCTGCTTCAGCTGTTCCAGAAGAAGGTGAAGGCGTATAAGTAGTTGTACAGTCTAATGTTGAAGAAGAATTTGTTAAAGTTGGAACTGAATAAGAGAAAGTAGGTATACTGCTGCCGCTGGTTTTAGTTACAAACACTACATTGGATGGAGCATTTGAATTATTTGTTATTGAATCGTAAGTTACCTTCCAATTATAACCTGTAGGCAAACCGCTTTCTGTAAATGTAGTTGTACATGTCGTTTCTGCTGAAAAAGTAATTGATACTACAGAGCCTGCTGCTACCTTTCCTGAAGAAGGAGATGGCGTATAAGTTGTACCGCAATCGGGTGTAGAAGTAGAATTTGATAAGGTGTTTACTGAATAAGAATAATTTCCAGGGGAGCCGAAATAGTATATTACTGCGGTTGTATTGCTCTTTTGCACACCTTCATAAGTTACCTTCCAATTATAACCTGTAGGCAAACCGCTTTCTGTAAAGGTAGTTGTACATTCACCAAGGAAACGTATGTACTGATATTGACCGACGGCTAAGGATCCTGATGAGGGAGAAGGCTGATAAATGCAGCCGCCAACTATGGAATTATCAACTGAAAAGGAATAAGTGCCGCTTTTTTCATTTGTAAATACTATAAGATTGCTGGTTGATGAGTTATCCACTCCGGCGTATTTAACCTGCCACTTTGTGCCTAATGGAAGCTCTTTCTCTATGAAAGTTGCTGCACAGGAATTTACAAATATTATGTTTTCAACAAGTCCTGCTTCAACATATCCTGAAGAAGGCAATGCTGTAAAACTGCAGCCATTTAATGAAGCATTTCCAACAGTAAATGAATAATTACCCGGCACAGTAGCAAATGATACTGCAGTACCTGTTGAAGAATGGTTTATCCCTTTATAGTCAACCCACCATTGCAAACCAGAAGGCAAACCTTCTTCGGAAAATTGGGTTATAATAGAAGGCAGGGGAAGAATTATATCTTCAGGGACAAAAGACATTGTTCCGTTAGAAGATGCATTTATATGACTGGAAACTGCAAAGCTGATTCCCAAAGAAACTGTATCCCTTGTATTCGCAAGTTTTAGCTTTGCAAAGCATATTGAATTTTGTCCCGGCGACAATGTCAGATACTGACAGTTTATATCAGATAAGCTGGTACTGTTATAAGTTAACAAAAACCTGTTTAAATTTACGGTAATCGAAAGATCATTTGTAAGATAAAACTCTATATAAGTATAATTTGCGATTACAGTTGTTACCTTAACTCCTGTAAAACCGCTTATCGTCGGAGAAGGTGAGACAAAATTCAATGGTGAGAACACTCCTAAAAAGAATAAAACTATGATAACGGCGGCGACTAAGATTATTACCCAGCCATAGGTCATTAATGATTCTACTGCCTGCTGAGCATTATCCTTAAACATATTGTTATTTTATATAATAACTTATTATTTTATATATTAAATACTATTTTAAGTAAGAAGAATAATTAAAATTTATCGTTGATAATATTTTATTTATGCTGGCATTTATCAGAGAATCATATTCACTATAATTATCATCAACGAATATGCCCGTGTAATACCCTGAAGGGCCATTGATAAAAATAGTCTCATAACTTACGCTTGGTTTATCTGAAAGGACTTTTATAGCAGCATTACCTAAGATAGAAAGATTAGTTAAAGAATATTGAGAGGTATTGAATTCCTGTTTCAATATACCATATATTTTAGAAATAGAAAAGGCACTCGTATTCGTTTTATTCTGAACCAGTGTTATTGCTATTGAATTATTCTGAGATCCGTTGTAAAACAGGGACAGTCTAGCAGAATTCAAGTAGCTCGAAAGTGCCTGTGTTGAATTAATAAGAATAAAGTCGTTTGTAAAATTAAAAGATAAAGTTGGGGAGGAGAATAAGTGTAACTTGTTTTCCTGCTGAATTGTAATGCCTGTTTTCTGGCTGGCTATGTGAATATATACAAAGAGTATCACTAATACCACTGCGATCACTATTACTGCAATCAAAATACTGATAATAACTTTGCTTTTGGCTTTGTGATTCATCTCATTTGTTTCCATAATAATCAAGTCGGACACGTAGGTGAGTTATAATACACGTATACATCCTGACCAGGATATATGTTTCCGGAAGTTGGATATCCAGAATTTACACTCCATTGATCATAACCTGTTAAAAATCCGCAGTCACCGAAAACTCCATCTATCGGATTCTCAATTGACCAGGACTGTGAATTTGATGAACCCTGAAAAGTAAATAAGAAATCTAATCCAGTTGCACCATTAGGCAACGTAACTCTATCACTTGATTCCCAAGACTTGGTAAGCTGGTCTCCTTCAAATGTAACCCAAGAAGATTCACTTGATGGTTCTGGACTCCCTGTCCAGACATAGAAGTTAGTATTACAATTCCAACTGGAAAAAGTAGCAGATGTCCCTGCAGTTACATACTGACCGCCTGTTGAACAGTCTAATCCGCCAATACTTGAGGTGGCATACATATAACCAGGTCCTGTAGTTAGTCGTATAGCCGTATTCCCAGCTTGGGAACCCTGTTCTCCATCATAATAAACATACCAGGTATAAGAACTCGGAATATTGCCAGGGTAGAAAGTAGTTGTACACGAGGTACTTGACGGAAATGAAACACCGACTGAAGAACCGTAATTTGCTGATCCTGACTGTGAATTATAACTTGTAGTACAGCCTGTTGAAGGAGAAGTATCAGAAGCTGATGCAGACCATGAATCTGAACCTGCGCCAGTTTGAAAAGTTATAGTAGAACCCGTAGAGGATTTTGTCTGGCCTGCAAAGGTCACAGACCAGGAATCACCGCTTGGCAAACCGCTTTCTGTAAATGTAGTTGGACATGACCATGATGAAAATGTATAAGAACTTCCTGCTGTCACTGATGCACTTGCAGTACATGTCAAACCATCGACTGATGCACTTGCAGTAAATGTACCTGCACCTGTTGTAATAGGAATTGAAGAGCCTGTTGATGCACTGCCTGACTTACTGTCATAGCTTACTACCCATGTATAACCGCTTGGCAAACCGCTTTCTGTAAATGTAGTTGGACATGACCATGATGAAAATGTATAAGAATTACCTGCTGTCACTGATGCACTTGCAGTACATGTCAAACCATCGACTGATGCACTTGCAGTAAATGTACCCGGGCCGGTATTAAAGGTAATAGGAGAGCCTGTTGAGTTACTGATTGACTGGCTGTCATAGCTTACTACCCATGTATAACCGCTAGGCAAACCAGATTCTGTAAAGGTAGTTGTACACGAGGTACTTGACGGAAATGAAACACCGACTGAAGAACCGTAATTTGCTGATCCTGACTGTGAATTATAACTTGTAGTACAGCCTGTTGAAGGAGAAGTATCAGAAGCTGATGCAGACCATGAATCTGAACCTGCGCCAGTTTGAAAAGTTATAGTAGAACCCGTAGAGGATTTTGTCTGGCCTGCAAAGGTCACAGACCAGGAATCACCGCTTGGCAAACCGCTTTCTGTAAATGTAGTTGGACATGACCATGATGAAAATGTATAAGAATTACCTGCTGTCACTGATGCACTTGCAGTACATGTCAAACCATCGACTGATGCACTTGCAGTAAATGTACCCGGGCCGGTATTAAAGGTAATAGGAGAGCCTGTTGAGTTACTGATTGACTGGCTGTCATAGCTTATTGACCAGGTATAACCGCTCAGTAAACCCGATTCTGTAAAGGTAGTTGTACACACAGTTGAACTTGAAAATGATACTCCGATATTACTCTCATTACCCGCTATATCAGTACCTGAAGAGGGAGTTGCAAGGTAACTTGTCGTGCATCCTGTTGAGGGATAAGTATCCGGTGCGGAAGCTGACCATGAAAACGTCCCTGGGCTTGTAATAAAGGATAAAGTAGAGCGTGTAGAAGAGTTTGTCTGGCCTGCAAATACCACAGACCAGGAATCACTGCTTGGTAGATTTGATTCGGTGAATGCAGTTACACAGCTCCAAGTACTAAAATCAAAAGTTGTGCCTTGCTCAGATGAAGTAGAAGACGTACAATACAGTCCATCAATTGATGCAGTAGCTGTATAAGTATAAATTCCGGAATTTGACTGACTAGTATAAACAATTACATTATTTGGAGTTGATGATGAATTTACCACATTATCATATGCTACTTGCCAGGTATAACCTGCGCTCCAACCTGTTTCTTCGAAGATATTTTTACAGCTCGTTAAAGTCGAAAATGCTATTGAAACGCTTTGTCCAGCTTGTAAGCTATTAGCAGATGGCGTTGGAGTGTAAGTTGTAGAACAATTTACAGTTGAGGAGGTATTTGAAAGAGTTTTAACACTGTAGCTAAACTTTCCAGGAGGCCCGAAATATGTTATAGAACTTGGAGACGAGTTTGTCTTCGTTATTCCGTCAAACGTTACTTGCCAAGTATAGCTGCTTGGCAAACCGCTTTCAGTAAATGTAGTTGTACATTCACCAAGGAAACGTATGTACTGATATTGACCGACGGCTAAGGATCCTGATGATGGAGAAGCTGAGTAATTGCATTGACCAACCACTACATTGCTGACTGAAAAGGAATAAGTGCCGCTTTTTTCATTTGTAAATACTATAAGATTGCTGGTTGATGAGTTATCCACTCCGGCGTATTTAACCTGCCACTTTGTGCCTAATGGAAGCTCTTTCTCTATGAAAGTTGCTGCACAGGAATTTACAAATATTATGTTTTCAACAAGTCCTGCTTCAACATATCCTGAAGAAGGCAATGCTGTAAAACTGCAGCCATTTGCAAAGAAATTACCGGTACTAAAAGAGTAGTTGCCGGGTGAACTAGCGAAAGATACTGTAACGCCACTTGAAGAATGATTTACTCCGTTATAATCTACCCACCATTGAAAATTTGTAGGCAGCCCTCCTTCAGTAAATTCTGTTATCACCGGAGGCAATGATAATTTTGCACTGGATGGAGTAAATGAAATTGTTCCGTTAGAAGATGCATTTATATTGCTTGAGACTGCAAAGCTGATTCCCAAAGAAACTGTATCCCTTGTATTCGCAAGTTTTAGCTTTGCAAAGCATATTGAATTTTGTCCTGGCGACAATGTCAGATATTGGCAGGTTACATCTGAAAACTTTGTATTGTTATATACCATTGAAAACTTATTCAAGCTTACCGGAACAGAAAGAGAATTGGTTATATAAAACTCTATATAAGTAGAATTGCTTACAACAGTTGTTACCTTAACTCCTGTAAAACCGCTTATCGTCGGAGAAGGTGAGACAAAATGCAATGGTGAGAACACCCCTAAAAAGAATAAAACTATGATAACGGCAGCGACTAAGATTATTACCCAGCCATAGGTCATTAATGATTCTACTGCTGACTGTGCTTTTTTGCTTCTTTTAATCTGCATACACTAGGATTAATAAACAATGTTGTTTTAAATAGATTCGCAACCAAAAATGCCCTGAAAAAGCTTAAATATAACAATGTATATTACTATATTGTAGTGTATTTATGAAAAGAAAGGAATTTTCTATAACTGATAAAGAAAACGAAGACCCTGATGAAGATTATGATATCGAAAGAGATGAAAATCTGCTGGAAGGTTAATCATTACAAAACAGAAAAAAGCTGAAGAAAAGGATTACCTAATAAAACTGTTATAAGAACTGCAAAGAATATACCCGGAACAAATGGTAAACCTATCTTGATTATAACCTCTTTTATCCCTTTTTCCTTTAGCTTTTGAATGTCTGCATTTGTTAATCCCGTATTTCTTTCCGGTACTATTTTTTTGCCGTTTTCGTCTTTCGGCGATTCTGCAAGCCAGTCGCCTTCTGTAATCTTTGAAACCTTTTCCTGCACATACATAAGATTATTTGCCACTAAAAATACAAAGCGAATGGAAAATATCATGAACATGCCAACTGCAATAAAAATGTTTATTGGAAACGGAATTAAAATAACTGAAAGAATTATAACAGCGGCAGATGCAATGAAAAATGGTATATCATACCTTTTGAAATGCTTTCTAAGTTTCTTTATCTTTATTATCCCGAGAAATACCGTGCCTACTAATCCATAAATGCCTCCGAAAAGAAGGATATTTATAAACAGTGCAATAAAAGACTGGTTAGAAAAAACATTTAAAGACGTAAAAACGAAGCTTAATCCGAGCATCAGCTTTACATCTCCTCCGCCCCACTGCCCTAAACGATACATAAAATAAGAAAAACCAAAAAGCAGCAACATCGAAATTGGTATGTAAACAAGGTTTGAAATCGTGCTGTAAGCTATAGAATAAATAAATGAAAGCAGCAAAGTACCTGCTATAAGAATATAGCTTATAGAATCTGGCACTTCTCTGTTCCTGAAATCCTGTATCGAAGCTACAAGCAGCATGAAAAGTACAAAGATAAATATCAGATAATCCATTTGATATACCATGTTATACTTAATTGGTACGGGATTATATTATTTAAATGATTTGCCATTAAGGGCAATAAATGAAATGAAAGAATGCGATGAAGTTTTACTAGAAAGATATACCAACTTAAATGACATAAGTTTTCTAGGAGAGCTTGAAAATGAAATTAACAAAAAAATAGAAGTTATAGGAAGGGAAGTAATGGAAAGCGATACCATTTTGGAAAAGGCCTCAAAAGAAAAATTGGCAATATTAATACCCGGTGATCCTCTTGCTGCAACAACGCACTTTTCACTTGTACAGGAATGCAAAAACAGGGGAATAAAAACCAAGATACTTCATTCTTCCAGTATATTCACAGCAGTAGGCGAAACTGGTTTATCTCTGTATAAATTCGGCGGCACTACCAGTATACCAATTTACAGTGAACATTTCCATCCTGAAAGCTTTTTTGAGGTCATAGAAAAAAACTTAGAATGCGGTTACCACTCCCTTGTTTTATTGGAGGTAAAGAGTAAAGAAGAGTTTGTAGAGCCGCATAAAGCTGTTGAAATACTGAAAGAAATAGAAAGAAAAAAAGGCATGAAAATAATAGACTGGGAAAATGTAATTGCAATGTCAAAAATAGGCAGTGATTCTCAAAAAATGGTAAAGGCTGAAAATAATGAAATTAAAAACCTTGAGCCTCCATGCTCACTCATCATTCCTGGTAAATTAAATGAAACCGAGAAGGAAGCACTGAAAACTATAGGCTAATTTTAAGTAGGATTTACAGTTATCGGCGTTCCAACGGAGGTTAAACAATAGGTATAGCCGGCACTGATATTTATTGAAATATCAGAATTGTATCCGATGGAATTGGAAACTGGATTTACAGTAAATAAAAAAGGCACTTGCGGCGGCCTGTCTAACTGAAAAGTAAGGGGGTATTGCTGCGGAGAAGATACATTTAGGCTTGGATCTATAGCATACGTACTACCTGTAGGGGAAACAAAATAGCCTTTCCCATTGTTTATTTCTATGTTTAACCAGTTAAACTTTGATGCAGAACCCGATGATGTTAAAACACTTCCTTCAACGTATTCTGTCTTGTTTATAGGAACAGGCCCTGCAACTATCGTTGTATTAAATGCCTGCAAGTTCAGGCTTATCGGAAGGCCAGAAGAGGAAGTCTGCGAGGAAATAGGAACATTACCGCTGAAATTGTAGTTTTCTATCGTCAACGGATAATTTGTGTATGAAACCGCATTAAAGCAGGCACTGAAAGTCAATGTACATGTTCCTGAACTGCTGCTTGAAAATGTCCAGGTAGTTGAAGAAGGTGAGTTTGGGGGTATTGCAAAACTTTTATTCTGTATTGGTATAAAAGGACAGCCATAAGCTGTTAAGACAACATTGAGATAATTTTTACCGTGGTTAAAGACATTTGAAATAAAGTTTATATTTTGCCCGGTGTAAAGGTGCGATAAGGGGGTAGAAGCGGAAACATTAAAGGATATCGGCAGGTAAGGATTTGTGCTTTGCGCAGGTGCTGTAGGGCTAATGTTGTTAAAATTGATATAGCCTGACTTATAAAGGAAGAAAACCCCAACTATTATTATAAGCACTACTATTATTATAACACCGGATTGCCCTTTGTTTTTCATGATTATATGCAAGAAATTTGATTACT
>JAMCSP010000026.1 GCA_023378865.1 Candidatus Parvarchaeota archaeon
GTTGGGCAATACTGATCATAGTCATCGTAGCTGTAATCCTGTACTCTATGGGTATTTTTAACCCTAGAGCAAGTGTAACCGCAAGTAGCAGTGGGTTCAGCCCATTCGCAGCAAGCGCAGCAATATGCAGTACATCGGGCTTAAAGGTATCCTTCTCAGTAGGAGGATTACCTGATGGAGCGACTGCAGCGATATTGGATAATTTGACGTTGAGTTCCCCAAGTGGGTTTACGTCGGGTATTCCAGCGACCGTCTACAGCGCAACAGGCGTGGCGGATGGCGATGCATTCAGTTCTACCACTGTAGCATCTGGAAACAGTTTTACAGTTAACGACTCAACTGCAATTTGTTCTACAAGCGGAGTACCTTTCACTGCTAGTGGGAAATTGGACTACTCTGTTACAACAGCAGCAGGCACTGCAGTGTTTACAGCAACGGGTACAATAGCAGGAACAAGCAGCTAAAAATGATTTGATTTTTTATTTTTTCTTTTTTATTTTAAAATAATGCAAGTTATAAAAAAGAGAATATCTTGTAGGCTCTTCGAATTTTAGACTTAAATACTATCATTTTTTATTATAATTATGGCAAAAGGACAGTCAGCATTGGAATATATGATGACTTATGGTTGGGCAATACTGATCATAGTCATCGTAGCTGTAATCCTGTACTCTATGGGTATTTTTAACCCTAGAGCAAGTGTAACCGCAAGTAGCAGTGGGTTCAGCCCATTCGCAGCAAGCGCAGCAATATGTAATACTACCGCAACATATGTATCCTTCTCAGTAGGAGGATTACCTGATGGAGCGACCGCAGCAAGTCTGGTAAATTTGACGTTGAGTTCCCCAAGTGGGTTTTCATCAACTTCATTTCCCGTGACTGAAACATTTCCTACAGGCACAACAGTGTCATCAGGTAGTAGCTTTAAGGCTATAGTAGCGGCAACTTGCTCAACAAGCGGAGTGCCTTTCACTGCATCGGGTGCATTATATTATGGTGTTACAACAGCAGCAGGAACGGCAACTTTTAAAGCAACGGGTACAATAGCAGGAACAAGCAGCTAAAAATGATTTGATTTTTTATTTTTTCTTTTTTTAAATTTACTAGCAGGTTATCTTTTAATTTTAGTTATTGTTTAAAGACAAACTGCTTAAATTACTGTTAGATATAATAAATTAACGTTTTTAACCTAACCTTTATTAGTTATTATATGAAGAAAGCAGTTTATGCCGGCAGCTTCGATCCCATAACAATAGGCCATGAATGGGTGATTGAAAAAGCTGCATCCTTATTCGATGAATTAGTAATAGCGGTAGGGGAGAATCAGCAGAAAAAAGAGGATTTTTCACTGGAAGAAAAGAAGAAAATGCTTGCATCCGTAACAAAAAACTATAAAAACATAAAAATAGATGCTTTCAAGGGCGAATTTCTTGTGGATTATGTCAAAAGGATAAACGCTTTGTATATAGTAAGAGGAATAAGGACCGAAACTGATTTAGAGTATGAAAAAGGGATACAATACATAAATAGCAGGTTAAACGAGAACATAACAACTATTTTTCTTATACCGCCGGAGGACCTGTCAGTAGTAAGCTCCAGTCTGGTAAGAAGCTTAGTTGGAAGCAAAGGCTGGGAAAAAGTTGTTAGAAAATTTCTTCCAAATGAGGAATGTTATAGAATATTTGTAAACCATTATTCAGGCACTAAAATTTAGTCTTTTACTTTTTATCCGGCTTATCTTTTACTTTATACAGCAGGCTTCTTGCAAGATTGTTATTTAATTTGTTTAAGTAGTTTTCAGCTTTTTCTGATATTTTAGCATAGTTTTCATTTGAAAGTTTAAAGCTACTTTTCGCATTTACAGAGTTTCTTTTTTCTTGGTTTAGTATATCTGAATTGGAAAAATGTTCTGAAAATGTATCAATTGCTGTTTTAATATCGCTTTTATATAAAAAACTAGAGATTGCAAGAAATCCGGCAAGTGCTTCCACGTAATTCTTTGACTTTGAAATTGCATACCTGGTGGCTTCAGATTCAGGGAAGCAGTCTACTATATAACTGCCGCTGTTAATGTAAAGCAGCCTATTAAAATAATCTCTTGCGTTTTTGTTTTTATCTTTTATTTCATGGAAATGCCCTAATTCATGCCGTATTATGAATCTGCATCCCTCTCTTAGTTCACTTAATTCATCCTTTTCTGCTATAAAGTAGATTATGCGCTTGGTTTCATAAGATAGCCATATCTGGTTGTATCCTAAGGAATATGCCATGCCGTTGATATAATGCGGGAGTATATTCTTAGAGAGTTCAATGCTTTCGGTTATTCCAAGTTTTTGTGATAATAATGATTTGTATTTTTCATCATCTTTAAGGATTTTGTTCAACTTGCTGTTTTTCATCTATTTTCTAGATTTTAAATGATATAAAAATGTTTATTTAGGAGTGAGCAATGGGATATAAAACAAGTATATAATGAATGGATTACTAAATGATTCTTTATGAAAGGAGAAGTAATTTACAGCTATTTTTATGATTTTTCGGATGAGATAGATCTTAAGGATGTTAAGAACTATTTTAGAGGGGCAGAAGAGTTTTCATTTTATGAGTATGGGAAGGCAGTGCCAGAAGGATTAAACCCGTTTGAACTTCCAATAGTGGTAAATACGGGCAAAAAAGAGATAGGTTTTGACAGTATAAACTTACCGGTCAACATACAGTGTGTAATATACTCGGTCGGAGCCATGGCGGTAAGGGTGCGTTCTCCCATTGAAAATCTTAATATTTCTTTATTAGAAAAGATTACATTTGACAAAAGATTTGAAAACAAATTTAAGGAACTGGCAGAGGATACAAAAGCAAGGGTAGAAAAAACTCTTTCTAAGCACATTCAGATAAAAGAAAAAAGAGTATTTGAGATGTACAGGTCTTACTTTTTAGAGCAGTGTGCAGACAGTTTTGTAGATAAAAATAAGTGGTTTATAGCAGGTATCCTGTTAGACGAACAGAATTACAAGGAGCTATCAAAAGAATATGTAGCAAATACAATAAAGAGAAGTTTGTCGTATTACGGCTGTGATTCAGTCATAGTGGACTGGGATGCGATGTTTCTGATATCGAATACAAGCAATTATGAGAATGAAATAATGGTAGCGGATACTGCAAACATACAGCTTTTGGAATACAGGGTATACCAAAATGAGGTAAACAAGATGATAGATGCCGTAAATAATCGTTTTCTGAAAATGAACAGGAACCCTTTCTACATAATATTCACAAGGAGGAATATGATAAAGTTAAGCAAGGAAATAAGCGATTTCTATGCCGAGTACAAGGATCTTGTTGAGGGTATAAACCAGATAATCATGAGTTTTGGGGAATGGTATCTTGCCAGGATTTATTCTCTTCTTTCAGATGCCTTTCGTCTTACTGACCTAGCAAAAAGATTAGAAACTACGTTTGATATGCTTGTAAATATACGTAGTTTTATACAGAGTCATGTTTCGGAGGATACCAGCTCATTTTTAGAGTGGGTTGTTATACTTTTGTTTGTAATTGAAATAATTCTTATTATAATCCCCTTCTACAAATAAAGTTATTTTAATGCTTGGCATAAAAAGAAAGGCTTAATAAGGTGTACACTTCTTAAATAATTAATGCTTACTAAGAGCAGAATTGATTTTAAGGGCGTAGTATTTGATTTTGATAACACATTAGTAGACACGAAAAAAACCATCTTGGAAGCATATACTAAGGTCTTTTCCGAAATGGCCGAAAAATTCAATGTAGACAAAGAAAGACTTATTTCTGAAGCGGATGCTTTTCAGCAGGAAAAGATAAGAGAACTAGCAGAATCAAAGGCATCCTACAATCATGCAGACTGGATACCATTGATAGCGGAGAAAGGATCTATAAAATTAAATGAAAAAGAAAAGGAGTACTACAAACAGGTATTTTACTCTTATGTGATTGAGAACCAGAAGTTCTCAAGCGAAACAGAGGAATTGCTCAAAGAATTGAAAAAAGATGGTAAAAAGCTGGCGCTTTTAAGTGAAAGGGACTCAATAAGCGGTTTAAAGGCCGAGAGGATAAATAAAGTTCCTTTTCACAAATATTTCGATGTTGTAGTAATAGCTGGAGAAACAATACCTTTCTCAAAAGCGAAGGACGGAGCTAAACCATTTATAGAAACCGCAAGGCTTTTGGGATTAAGCACGAAAGACATAATAATGGTTGGAGACAGGCGGGATTTAGATATACAAAATGCGAAAGAATCCGGAATGAAAGCGGTTCTGTTTACTGGCTATAATAATTCCCAGGAAAAATGCAATTATGAGCCTGACTTGGTAATAAGCGATATCTCAGAATTTGGCAGGATACTGTAAAAAAATAAAGAATGAAATGCATTTTAAAAGCTAAAGTCTGATAGCATATTAAACTGCATATGGAAACAACCGATGGAAAGAATACGCTGCTAGCAGTACTAGAATAGCGGCAAACATTATTGCCGAAGAAGATAAGAACACTAAAAATATATTGGACCCGTAATCAAACAGTCCGTTTCCTAATATCGGTCCAAGGCCGAAGGCTATTGGCTGCAGGGTATTATAAATGCTTATGTATTTAACCCTTTTGACATCTGTGTTATTAAGCATTTCATTGAATATTGCAAGCGTAACTCCCCCTCCGAATATTCCCATAAAGACCGCCGGAATCAAAAGCAGATATACACTTTTTATGGCAAACCAGACGAATGGCATAATGCCAAGTACGATACCGGAAAGGATAATCGCACGTGCTGCGGAATATTTTAAGATGAATTTTCCCCAGTATATTTGAGTGGAGATTGTTGACAATGCTATAATCAGGAAGATGATGCTGAACCATTCATCTCCGGCATTGAGGAACCGGCTACCAACTATGTACAGCGAAAAGTAAGGCTGGCTCATCTCATAGCCTAAAAACCAGATAAAAATGAAAAGCATGAAATGTGAAAAGCGTTTTATCGTTTTTACTGTTTGATAGTTTTTTCTCTTTTCAATTGGATAATTTGGTATGCTTTTCATAACCAGAAGCGACGCCATGGAAAACACGAACCCTACTATGAATACTATCAAAAAGCTGTAAATTTTTGCATTTTCTGTAAGGTAAAATATCATAAGTGCCAGGATGTAACCTAACAGGCCGAATATTCCCATCATGAAATTCCTAAATGAAAAATATGTTGGTCTATGCTTCTTTTTGATTAGACTTGGGACCCACAGTGTCCAGGTGGTACCTGAGAAATAAGCAAAGAAAAACCTTAATGAAAGCAATGTTATTATCAGATAAACCAGGAAGGAATAGCCCTCAAACAATGACAGCAATGCAAGCGGTATCCATATAAATCTATCCAGAAAAGTTATCATTACAGTAAGATTCCTTATGTTTTTAGTCCTTTCGCTGTATCTGTATGCAAATAGCTGGGCTATTGGGGTTATAAGCACAGGAATTCCTGTTATCAATCCTATTGGCGCGTTTGAACCTATAAGAAAAACAACGAATGGAACTATGTAAGGAGTGGTCATGTTTGAATATACTGACCATAAAGAGCCATCTGTTATGGAAAGGTTCATTGCAGCCTTCTCTTTCGAACCGCTCGGTAAAAAATATTCTTTTAGTATCTTTTTAAAGTTCAGCATAATAATATACTAAACAAATGGAAATAAATAGCGAAAGCAATAAATATTATGCTGTGATATTTATAATTCTATTATAATTCTTCCGTCTTTTTCTTTGCTGCTATTCTCTTTAAATGCTTCCTTTGTTTCCTGAAAATTGAATTTTTTCCAGGTCTTTATCTTTAAATCTTTGGATTTATTTACCACTTCGGAAAATTGTTTAACTGAGCCACTTGTTGATCCTAGTATACTAAGCTGCTTAGAGTATAGCTGTGAAATATCTATTTTAGCATTACTCCCGGTTTCCGTTCCAAATGCAACCATTCTGCCGTTTTTACCTAAAAGCGAATAGCCTAAATCCCAGAATTTCTCTCCGATTGATTCTATAACTACGTCTGCCATATGTGAGTTAGTTATCTTTCTTACTTCTTCCAATGCATTTTCGTATCCAATTACATAATCCGCACCGAAATCCTTAACCCAATTCTTGCTTGAAATTGCAATGGTTTTTGCGCCCAGCATTTTGGCAAATTGTAGTGCAAATACGCCTGTATTGCCGGATGCGCCAATTACGACAACAAATTCGTTTTTCTGTACTTTTGCTCTCTCCAAAGCATTGTAAGAGGTAAGTGCAGCTACAGGCAAGCTTGCGGCTAATTCAAAATTTACAGAATCCGGCAGCTTGAATGCATTCCTTCCATCAATGACAATATACTCTGCCAACCCGCCGTTCGATCCTATGCTGAATATGTATCCGTTATCACAAAGCATTTCGTTTCCACTTTTACAGTAAGAACATGTACTGTCAAAGTATCTGTTATAAATGCTTACTCTATCTCCTTTCTTTAATTCCTTTACCCCTTCACCCACTTCTTCTATTTCACCGGCAAATTCCGCACCGGGTATTTTTTCCGAATTTACAGGTATAAGATCAATAACCATAGAATCGACAGGATTCAATCCCACTGCCTTAACTTTTACAAGTACCTGCCCTGCTTTAACTTGGGGTTTTTCAACTTCCTTTAAATTTAAATTATCTATTCCGTTCTTGCTTAGAATCCAGGCTTTCATATCGTATAAGATATATGTTACCATATAAAAGCTTTTCTAATTAAATCAAGAGTTTTACTGAATATGTAAAAATCTGTAAGCGATAAAAATCTATGTCAGTTATTATCTCTTTCTATAAAACATCCAGATTCAGTATTACCGTTCTTTAATGTTATTTCCTTAATATTTTGCGAGAAGATGTACTTACATTTTGACTTGGCTTAAGATCATATAATGTCAAATCTTAGGAATATTTAATATGTAAATTTCTTATATCTATGTATATACAAAAGTATAAATATAAGTATACAAAATATATATTATGAAAGCAAAGGATTTCATGCGTGTACTCAATGATAATAACCTAAAAGTGTTCACGCTTAATGATGCAGTCAAAATAATACGGAAACCATCGAATTATGTTTCATTATTTCTATCCAAAATTGACTCAATAAAGCATCTGGAGCGTGGTAAGTATTATGTAGAAGGAATAGATCCAGCTAAAATAGCATCGAATGTAATCCATCCCTCTTATATAAGCCTTGTATACGCGTTAGCATACTACAAAAGCATAACGCAGATCCCTGTAACAATAGATATAATGGCCTTGAGACAGCACCGGCCATTGAGAATAGAGGGCTTTAGTATAAGGTTCGTAAAGTTAAAGCGTAGTAGGTTCTTCGGTTATAGAAATGATGACGGAGTTTTCATTGCAGATCCAGAGAAGGCAATCATCGATTGTCTGGTTTTCAATGTTGATTTTTTCTATGTATCAGAAAGTTTTATCAGCATGAAGGACAGGCTGGATATGAGCAAGCTTAAAGAGTATGCTAAGATAACAGATGACCGGGCGCTGATAAACCGTTTAGGGTTTATGCTGTCAAGAAATGGCATAAATTCAGATGATCTACTCCCATACCGCTCTAATGTGTATGTGCGTTTATCTGCAAACGCTCGCGTAAAGGATAAAAAATGGAGAGTATTGTATGCTGACTAAAAATGAACTTTTGGAATATAGAATCTGGCCTAATCGTTACCAGCTGGAGAAGGACTACCTACAGTATATAGTACTCGCGGAGATATTCAAGAGGTCTAAGGGAAAACTAGTCTTCAAAGGTGGGACTGCATTGCAAAAATGCTACGGGCTTGACAGATTTTCTGAGGATTTAGATTTCACCGCTGATTCTATGGATGAAATAAAGGGGGTAGAAGAGGCATTGCAAGCCATTACAAGGCTGTATGGTGCTTCTTTCAAAAAATCTGAAAATGAAGTTTCCGTATCGTTCAACTTGAAGATAGAAGGGCCTCTTTTTGAGAAACCGCAATCGATGCAGACAATAATCATAGAGATAAGCAAAAGGGAGAAAGTATTACGTAAGCCACTGCTTATTCGATTAATACCTAAATACCGTGACTTGGAGGCTCAATTAGTTGTAGTAATGGATAAGGATGAGATATTAGCAGAGAAGGCAAGGGCGCTTCTAACAAGAAGAAGAGCAAGAGACCTGTATGATACATACTTCTTATTGAATAAAGGGGCAAAAATAGACTTCGAGTTAATAAACAAGAAGCTCGAATATTACTCAAAAAAATTTGATCTTTCTGTTTTAGTCAGCAGAATAAACGATTTGAAATCCGAATGGAACAAAGAACTTGGAATACTTATGGAATACCCTCCTGACTTTCAAGAGATGGCAGAATTCGTCCTTAGATCCTTTAGAGAAGCAGAGAAAGCAGTTCGTGGATGAAATAATGAGTGGTTACTATCCCACTCTAAAATGCCCCGACCGGGATTTGAACCCGGGTTTCCGCCTCGAAAGGGCGATGTCCTTGGCCTCTAGACTATCGGGGCATAGTTTATCTAAAAACTATTTAAACATTTAAAGATTGGGGCGTATAAATAAGTATGCCAAATGTAACATTTTATTTTGAAGTACACCAGCCTTACAGGCTAAAGAGAGTTTATTCTTTTATAGAGAACAAGGAATTCATAGACGTAGATAGGAACAGGGAGATATTTAACAAGGTTGCAGACAAATGTTATATACCCATGACAAAGCTGCTGATAGACCTTGTAAAGGAATATCCCGAGTTTAAGGTCAATTTTTCTTTGACAGGCGTTTTTATGGAACAAGCAGAGATGTTCAGGCCAGAGGTTATCCAGCTTTTTCAGGAGTTGTTTGACACAGGGAATATGGAATTGCTTGATGAAACATATTATCATTCTCTTTCATATCTTATAGACAAGCAGGAGTTCATAGAGCAGGTAAAGCAGCATAAATCATTGATGTACCATTACTTTAAATTCCATCCGAAAATATTCAGAAACACCGAAGCGTTGTACTCAAATGATATCGCCGAAACAGTTGGAAAAATGGGTTATAACGGCATAATAGCAGAAGGCTGGGAAAGAATATTGGGGTGGCGTTCACCTAACTATATTTACAGGGACCCCGGAGAAAATATAAAGGTTCTTCTAAGAAACTATAAGTTAAGCGATGACATAGCCTTCAGGTTTTCAACTCCTACGTGGAATGAATTCCCATTGACAGCTGATAAGTATTCCAACTGGGTAGCAAACAACGAAGGAAGTACGGTAAACCTTTTTATGGACTATGAAACTTTTGGTGAACATCAATGGAAAGAAACAGGAATATTTGATTTTATGAGGGATCTGCCGGGCAAGCTAATAAGCAAGGGGGTCGGGTTTAACAAGGTATCAGAGGCAGTAAAACAAAAAGCAGCAGGCGTTGTAGACGTTCCATATTACCTTTCATGGGCGGACATGGACAGAGATTTATCTGCATGGCTTGGAAACCAGATGCAGGATGCAGCGTTCAATAAACTAAAAGCAATGGAAAGTGAAGTCCTACTTTCAGGGAATGAGGAACTAATAAAAAGGTGGAGGATATTGCAGACCTCTGACAACTTTTATTACATGTGCACAAAATGGTTTTCCGACGGTGATATACACAAATATTTTAATGCTTATTCTTCTCCGTATGTAGCCTATTTGAATTATATGAACATAATATCACAGCTTGATTCTATGGTCAAAGCCTTCTTAAAGCAGCGTCATAAGCCTCAAGATAAACAGGAAGGAACTTATCCCAGCCAAACTGACTAGCCAGATCATTCGCAGATATCTTCAATTTCAAAAGATCATCATCATCCATAAGTGCTATCTTAAGCATATCTTTAGCTATCTGCACTATGCAATCTTCTCTTTTTCTTCCGAGCATTCTTTCAACAAAAACTCCCTTGTATCCATTATTGTAATCATTTAAAAGGTACTGGCCAAAGCCGCTGTAATCCGATGTGAATGAGATTGACATGTATGCTGCCGCTTCCAAAGGAGTGTAGCCGAAAGGCTCATATTTTGAAAGGAAAAATCCTGCAGTTGAAAGTGCAAGCATCTCATAGTAAGTAAGGTTAAGCAGTTCATCTCCTACTGCAAGGTACTTTGGATAGAATACAACCTTTACATGGTTTTCTACGGAATTATTAAGGTTGTTTTCTTTGAGTTTGTTTATTATTGCATCGTCGTTTTCAGAGTACGAAAGTATAAAAGGAGTAAGCGGGGGGTTTGTTGGCTTAGGTCTTCTAAGCTGTTTAATCAGCCTTTTTGAGTCGTTTATTATCTTGCTGTAAGCTTTGTCGATAGTGCCCTCCTCCATCTCTATTGAAGAAGCTATAACGGAATCAAAGTTCTTCACGTCTTCATCCAAAGCTGATTTTATGCTCATATAAGTAAGATAGTTTGCCACTACATCATTTCTTACTCCTATCGTACCAGATGGAACCGCTATAAGTGCTATAACGTAGCTGCCGTCTGTAAGCATTTTATCAAGTTTACCGAGCGCATCTATGAAAACATCATAGCCTTTATCATAAAATTCGTATCTGCCGCTTGTTATGAATACCCTTATGTTGCTTGGGTTAAGATCGTAATAAGGGAGGAAGTATGCATTCAGGAAATTATCAAGTTTCTTCTTTGCGTTTACCCTCATGGCAGTGAGTTCATCTGTCAACGGCAGGTTATCAGTGTCTATTCCATTTATTGTCACAAAATCTGGCTTTTTACCAAGTATTATATTTGCTTCCTTTGCCACTACTCTGCTTACAGCTGTGAATATAGTTGCGTTGAATGCACCTGCTTTTTCCGTAAAGTGTTTTGCAGCTACCCCATATTTATAAGGCATATCCGGTGTTATTCCGGTGTTTGCAATTACATATGCATTAGTGTTTCCGCCGGAATATGATATAGCTCTTCCAAGCACTGTAGCATGGACTGTAAACACCGTCGGTATTTTCACGTTTTTGTATTTTAAGTAAAGTATTGCTCCTGCAGAAAGCCATTCATGTACCTGTACTACTATGGGCTGCTTAATTGTTTTGCTCAATGCTTCTATTACAGCTCCTGCAGCATATGACCATGCAAGTGGTTCATTGTAATCCTCCGGCGAATTTAATGAGTCTATCTTGAAGCTGTCCCAAAAATCCTTTTTTATCTCGTTTATGTGTTTATTTTCAAATTCCTTTGCATCTATTAATATGAGGTTTACATCATGAGCAGAAGACCATTTTCCGAAGTATACCTTTACTCCGTCAAGCTTTACGTCTCCCATTGCATCTTTTATATATTGGGGAGGAGGGCTTTCCATGAATTCAACGGCTGCCTGATTTGGGTTATAAAAGCCTATTGCTAGATAATTGTCCCCAAATTGTTTTTTCATGTATGCTGATTTAGAAGTCAAAACTGTCCATATCCCTCCCACCTTATTGCCGGCTTCAAATGATACCTCTATTAGAAATTTGTCCATTACTTTATTGATTTTTTGTTGAATAAAAAACTATCTTAGTAGAAAGCTTTATTTATATCGCACGACATATAAAAAGAATGGTAGAAAAATTAATAATAATAGGTTCTGGTCCCGCAGGGTATACTGCTGCAATATACGCTGTAAGAGATGATTTAAATCCTTTGTTAATAAGGGGATTTGAAGTAGGCGGTCAGCTTATGCTTACGTCAGCAGTGGAAAACTTTCCCGGTTTCAAATCAATCTTAGGGCCGGATCTTATGGATAAGGTGGCAGAGCAGGTTAAAGCACTGAACTGCAGAGTAATAGATGATAATGTTTCCAAAGTTGATCTTAACGTTTATCCCTACAAAGTTTTCGTTGGCGATAAGGAATATGAAACATATTCCATAATAATATCAACCGGTGCATCAGCCAGGTGGCTTGGATTGGAGAACGAGAAAAGGCTGATAGGAAAAGGAGTTTCCGGTTGTGCAGTCTGTGATGGGGCATTCTTCAAAAACAAAAGCGTTGTAGTGGTAGGAGGCGGGGACAGCGCAATGGAAGATGCAAGCTATCTTTCTACTCTTACAAGTTCAGTAACTTTGATTCACAGGAGGCATGAATTTAGGGCAAGCAAAATAATGCAGGACAGGGTTCTTTCTAACAATAAGATAAAAATAATCTGGGACAGTGAAGTGATAGATGTGTTGGGAAAAGAGCATGTAGAAGGCGTTAAAATAAAAAACCTGAAGACTAATGAAGAAAGCGAATTAAAGACCGATGGGCTTTTCCTGGCAATAGGCCATAATCCAAATACAGAGATTTTCAAAGGCTATCTCGATTTGGATGAAAACGGGTACATAAAGACAAGGGAGTTTACAAAGACCAGTAAAGAAGGTGTGTTTGCAGCGGGCGATGTTCAAGACAAACGTTACAAGCAGGCGGTTATCGCAGCAGGTTGGGGAAGCATGTGTGCAATAGACGCAAGAAAATTCTTAGAAGAAAAAGGCCTAAACTGATTTTGTAATTTCCCTGAATTTTTTAACGTAATCCTCAGGTACCATAGTATTTACAAATACATTCTGGCCAAGCTCTATGCCCGCTAAGTTTGAAAGCCTTGGATAGATTTCTATGTGCATGTGATAATCCTTTTCTTTCTTGTTTTCGTGTATCACAAAGTTGTATGCCTGTTCCCCGAAAAGTTTTTTGTTTGTCTGTATTATTTTTTTAAGTCCTTCAACAAGCTGTTCTTTTTCTTCCTGGCTTAAATCCATTATATAGTTAACATGTCTTTTCGGCAGTATCATAGACTCACCTGAAAATCTTGATCCGTATGGTGCAATCGCTGCTACCTTTTCAGTTTCAAATAATACTCTTTGTTCTTCTTTTTTTATCGCATCCTCGTAGATGCAGGAATGGTTTTCTTTCAGATATTTCTTTGCTATATCTATCTCTACTGCAGGCGTGCCTAGGATTTCCGGCCAGGCTATTATCTGCGTATGCGGGTGGCCTATGCTTGCCCCTCCAGAAGCTCCATAATTTTTGAAGACCATTACGTGCTTTATGTAATTCCTTGAATACAGGTCTTCTTCCCTTTCTATAAGTGTATTTAGCCATTCAAGTGATTTTTTGAGATCCATATTTTCAAATTTATCGAAATGCTTTGGGCTTTCTATCAAGACTTCATTGTATCCATATCCTGCTATTGATGGGAAAAAGCCGTCTTCGTACTCTAAAGGAGTGTGTCCGTCCAATTCTGGAAATTTGTTTCTTATTACCATGGTTGTCCAAGGCTCATTTACGTGCATTATCTCTAGGTTAATTCTATCCACAGTATCCGGTTCAAACGGGCAGTCTTTAAGATTCTTTGCGCCTTCATCTTCTGTTTCCAGTTCCTTTGGCCTGTGTTCTCTTCCAGGAACTATGACTGAATAATAGCCTGTTCTATAGTCTCTTCTTATCTCGCTGTATTGGCTGTCCATTTCTTATTAAAGTAATTTTTTAATTTAAAGTTTTAATTGATGCTATTTAAATAAATGCTTTGTAAGAAAAGCTGTTAACGTTAATAGGTGTATGAGCTGCAAAACCTATTAAAACAGTGGAAAACTTTAAATATAACACTAAACTCTATTAGAGATATCAATGCAAGCATGCATTGAAGATATCTAAGTTATTAGAAGGAGGTACAATATGGCAGAAGGAATTCAACCAATTTTCATCTTACCAGAAGGATATAATAGGACAAGCGGAAAAGATGCACAGAGGAATAACATAGCTGCGGCTAAAGCTGTAGCAAACGCAGTAAAATCTACTTTAGGCCCAAGAGGAATGGACAAGATGCTTGTTGATAATATAGGAGATATAACAATAACGAATGATGGCGTGACTGTTTTGAAGAGCATGGAGATAGAAAATCCCGCAGCAAAGATGATAGTAGAAGTTGCAAAGACACAGGAAGAAGAGGTCGGGGATGGAACAACTACTGCAGTTATAATCGCGGGAGAACTGCTTAAGAACGCAGAAACTCTTCTGGACCAGAGCATACATCCAACATTGGTTGCAAGAGGCTACAGGCTTGCAGCAAACAAAGCACAGGAGATTTTGGACAAGATAAAATTGCACCTTGACATAGCCAATAAAGAAGATCTTAGCAGGATAGTCAAAACTGCAATAGTGGGTAAAAGCACCGGGGCGGATGCTCATATAGTTTCATTAATAGTAGATGCAGTTCAGCATGTAAAGTCAATGTCAGGCAAGAATGATACTCTGGATTTGGATGACATAAAAGTCGAGAAGAAGGTAGGCGGCGGTCTGCTGGATTCAAGACTGATAAAAGGAGTAATAATAGACAAGGAAAAAGTACATCCTGATATGCCGGATGAAATTAAAAACGCAAAGGTTGCACTTCTGAATCTTGCACTTGAAATAGAAAAGACAAACATAGATGCACAGATAAGGATAGAAAAACCGGAACAATTACAGGCATTCCTTGATGAAGAGGAAAACATGCTAAGGGAGATGGTTGAGAAAATAAAAGCATCCGGAGCAAATGTAGTTATAGTACAGAAGGGAATAGACGATACGGCACAGCACTTTCTTTCAAAAGCAGGGATACTGGCATTCCGCAGGGTATCTGAAAGCGACATGAAAAAGATTGGAAAGGCAACAGGCGCAAAAGTTGTAGCAACTCTTGATGAATTGGGCAAAGAAAGCCTGGGAGAAGCAGGAATCGTGCACGTTGAGAAACTTGCAGGAGAAACGCTTGCATTGATAGAAGAATGCAAGAATCCAAAGGCAGTAACAATACTAGTAAGGGGCGGAACAGAACATGTTGTAGATGAAATACAAAGGGCTATAGATGACAGCCTTGGAGATCTTAAATCAGTTATAGAAGATGGCGGTTCCATAGTAGCTGGCGGGGGAGCAGCAGAACTTGAGGTATCAAAGAACCTCAGGGACTTTGCAACCGGTCTTGAAGGCAGGGAACAGCTTGCAGTGAATTCATTTGCAGATGCATTGGAAGTAGTTCCTAAAACATTGGCAGAAAACGCAGGCCTGGATCCTATAGACATACTTGTTGAATTAAGAGCGGAGCATCAAAAAGGAAAAACCTGGGCAGGTGTAAACCTTTTGGACGTATATAAACCACAGGTGTCTGATATGTATAAAGAAGGAGTAATCGAGCCTTTAAGGACTAAAAAACAGGCGATAAAAAGTGCAAGCGAGGTCGCCGTTATGATCCTTAGAATAGACGATATAATAGCAGCAGGCAAGTCTGCAAATCAGCAGCCGCAGATGCCACCTGGTGGAATGGGAGGTTACGGAGATTAATTATGTCAGAAAATGTTTTGAGTAGGCCATTGGATCTTTTGAATTCGGCAAAGGGAAAAATGGTTTTAGTAGAACTTAAGAATGGTCATGCTATAACAGGTAAATTGGTAGCATTTGATGTTCATATAAACGTTACTTTGGAAAACGCGGAAGAAAAGAAAGACGCAGATACTCTTAGAAAGCTGGGAAACGTATTTGTAAGGGGTGACACTATAATCCTTATTTCTCCAACTATATGAGCACAGCATCAATGGGTTTGCACAATAGAAAACAGCCGCATGTAACATGCAGAAGGTGCGGCAAGGAATCCTACTTAAAGAGAAAACATTACTGTTCACATTGTGGTTATGGCAGAAGTTCAAAATTGAAGGCTTACGCCTGGAACAATAAAACCGTAAACGGTAAAAGAAAAGACTGATTAAATGTCAGAGAAGATTAAAGCAAAGGCATTGATATTTGATTTTGATAATACTCTAGTAGATACACATTCCGCTATAAGCGGAGCATACTCAAGGATTGTTGAATTGATTTCTCTAAATTCCGGAATGGACAGCGGCTATCTAATGCAGCAGCTTTTAAAGGCGCAGAAGGAAGTAATCGACGATGTTCCGCTGGTTTCAAGGCAGTATGACAGGAAAGCAGTCATAAAGAAAATGAATGAAAACCTGTCGCTTAACATGGATGAAAAGCAGGTAGAGGAGCTTTCTCAAATATTCTACAATTTTATACTGGAAAAAATAAGCTATTCAAGCGACACCGAAGAAATTCTAAAGGCCTTAAAAACAAGGGGCAAAAAGCTAGGGCTTTTGACAGATACAGATGTAAGGCCTGGTTTAAAGAAAAGGAGGCTTAACAGTTTAGGCTTTACAAAGCTGTTTGACGCAGTTTTAATCGCAGGAGAGGATATTCCTCAGAGAAAGAACAGTTCCATACCCTTTATCGAGCTGGCTAGGCTATTAAATGCAGAGCCGGAAAGCACACTTGTAATAGGAGACAGGATGGATGCAGATATAGACAATGCAAAAGAGGCTGGCATGAAAGCAGTACTTATAGACAAGTACTTGCCTCCAAACACAGGAATCCATGAGCCTGATGCAGTTATACACGAGCTTAAACAGCTTTTAGAGATTGTAGATTAATGATTATTAATATTTAAAGGGCTTTAAAATTAAATGGAAAAGCTTAATGTAACGCCTTGGGAAGTGAGCGGTGAGCTAAATGATAATGCTTATTCTAAGTTAGTAGAGAGGTTCGGCGTTGATCTAATAAATGATAATCTTCTAAGCAGAATAAAAAAGATTGCAAACGGAAAGCTTCACCCCTTACTTAGCAGAAATGTTTTCTTTGCCCATAGAGAGCTTAATCTTGTTTTGGATGACTATGAGAACGGTAAACCCTTTTATCTTTATACAGGAAGGGGCCCATCAGGAAAGATGCATATAGGCCACTTGCTACCGTTTACATTTACTCTTTGGCTGCAGAAAACTTTCAACGTGGATTTGCTTATACAATTAACAGACGATGAAAAGTTTCTGGTAGGCAGCAGGGAGAAAAGCGAGATAGAGAAATTTACAAATGACAATATACTTGACATAATAAGCTTAGGTTTTGATCCGAAAAAGACGCACATAATAGCAGATTACAAAAGCGCTAAAACTCTGTATTATTATGCAACAGATGTTGCAAAGCACATCACAGTGTCAACCATAAAGGCTGTTTTTGGCGTTAATGACAGCGATAATATAGGAAAGCTATTCTTTCCTTCAATGCAGATCACTCCCGCTTTTCTTCTTTCAGCTTTAAGAGGCAAAAATATGAGATGTCTTATACCCTATGCAATAGATCAGGATCCGTACTTCAGGGTTGCAAGGGATGTGCTTCCGAAATTAGGGTATTACAAGCCCTCTGCAATAATCTCAAAGTTTTTACCGTCATTGCAGGGCAATTCAGCAAAGATGTCTTCGTCAAAGGAAGAAAGTGCAATATTCTTAGAGGACAGCAAGGAGCAGGTCAGGAAAAAATTAATGAAATATGCATTTTCCGGCGGCAGGGATACACTGGAAGAGCAGAGAAAGTACGGCGCAAATCCAGATATAGACTTTGCATTTCTTGAATACAGCTTTTTAGAGGAAGACCAGGGAAAGGTAGACAAAGTATACCAGGAATACAAATCAGGTAAGATACTAAGCGGGGAAATGAAGGAGATAGCGGCTGAAAAAATATCAAGCTTTCTAGAGTCATTGAAGACTAAAAAGGAAAAGATGAAAGACAAAGTAGAAGAATATATGTTTAATCCAGAGAAAATAAAACTTTCTAACTAAGCACGTACTTTATTTTCTTCCATAAAACTTATATTCTTGGAAAACTACAATTAATAGTATGCAGTTTAATCAAGCAAGGCTCAATCTGATTGTACTTATAATAATAAGTGTGATAGCAGTTATAGCAGTGGGCGGAGATATAGCTGCTTCTTTTTCAGTGGTGTTCAAGCCAATCAGTATTGTAAGCTTTACCTATTTCGTTGAAATTGCACTGATAACCGCTAGGATAGCAACGTTAGCAGGGGCATTAGTAACGGTTGTTTTTGTAGCACTGATACTGCTTGTTAACGCTAAACATACAAAAGACAGGGCCCCCTGGACAGGTTTTTTTCTGAATAAGGAGAGATCAAAGCAGTTTATCAGAAGAATAGAGATTCTGCTTTTATTCGGCTTCTTGGCTACAGTTGTTTTTGCTGTAAATGCAGTTACAAAGTTATTTCTTGCATACGGTTTGGTTGCAGCTTTTTGGCTTCTTGCCGTTTTATCGCTTCTAATAGCCGGCTTTTCATACGATCTTTACTTTAATTACTTTAGGAGGTTCTCATGAGTTTCAGCATCCCGCTTCCAGTTGCGCTTTTGATTGCGGCCGCATGGGTTATAGCCTTCTTTATGTTTTATGCTAACATGCGTAAGATGGATAGATTTTTGGTTCTTTTCTTTGCAAATCCAAAAAAGAAGGTATTGGGTTTAATTATTATACTTGCAAGCATGGTTGCTATCTCAGCAAGTTATATCGTAACTCTGATTCAATACTTTTTAAATCCTGCATTAGTTACTTCTTCATTTCTGCAGGGAACCTATATATCTGGGTTTTACGGCGATGCAATTGCATTGCCATTAATTGTTTTGGGCTTTATCCTGTTTTCAATGTAATCTTTTTTTGTCTTTCAATCTTAAAAGGGAAAAGTATTTATATTGGTAATTATATATAATTATTAGTAATTATGGAAGAACAAAAATTTACAACGGTTTCAATACCAAAACCCTTGGCGGATAAAGCCAAGAAGCTTATAGAGAAAACGGGTTTTACATCGCTTTCAAGCTTTGTAGAATATCTGCTCAGGGAGATAGTCTCTGAAAGCAGTGAAGACAAAAAGAAAAGCGAAGAAAAAGATGAGCGGGTGCTCGATCTTGAGGACAAACTTAGGAAACTGGGTTATATGTAGGAGGTTAACATGGAAAATGAACAGTATTCGGTAAAAAAACAAAGGGTAGAAGGGGGATTAAGCCTGGAAGCAAAGGAGGAAATTGCGCTTATAGTAATAAAGGATGCACTGAAAAGATATAATCGGCCAACAGTTGTTTGGAGTGCTGGAAAGGACAGTACCGTGGTTTTGGACTTAGTAAGAAGAGCATGCAAGGATCTGGGAATGCAGTTACCTCCTGCATTATTTATAGACCATGGCCAGCATTACGATGAAACCATGAAGATGCTTGAAGACATAAGCAAGGAATGGGGATTTAAGATGGTATACGCAAAGAACGAAGACGTTATCAAAAACGTAGGAAAGGATAACAAGATAAAGCTTAGCACTCTTAACAAAATTAACCAGGAGGAAGCTAAAAGAATAGGGTTCAATGGAGAAGAGTTTGAGTATAGCCTGGAAACAGAAGTCGGTAACCACCTACTGAAAACAGTTGCAATGAACATGGCAATTGAAAAATACAGATTCGATGCCCTGTTTACTGGTGTTAGGTGGGATGAAAACGAAGCCAGATCTATGGAGGTTTTCATAAGCCCGAGAACACATCCGGATCATGTGAGGGTGCAGCCTATACTTCCATTTGCTGAGAGAAACGTTTGGGAGTATATATTCAAGTACAACTTGCCAATGCATCCGTTATATAAACTTGGGTACAGGTCAATAGACGGCAAATTTGATTCAAAGAAGACAAGCGATTTACCTGCATGGGAACAGGATCTTGAACATACCAGGGAAAGGGCAGGCAGGTCACAAGACAAGGAAGGAGTAATGGAAAAGCTCAGACTTTTCGGCTACATGTGAAATGGAACAGCAGTTACGCGATATTTTGATGAAAGGAAATAAATGTTCCGCAGAAGAGTTAGACAAGCTTCTGAATGAAAAATCGCTTTATTATCTGCTGGTAAACACTGCCAGAAACAGCAATTCTTCAATAAGTATAACTAGAAAGTATGCCAGATTTTATACCGATAATTCTGCAGAATACTGTTTGAATCCGAAGTACTTTGAAAACAACAACAAACTTAGGCGGGCAGTTTATTCAATTGTTAAAAGCGCTTTTAAGGATTACAGTAGCATGAGAAAGGAAAACATCGAGATACTGTTAAACCATGATTACCAGGCAGATAAAGTTAAGGAAATAAAAAATGAGCTTGAGGAAGCATATAGCTTAATTGGCACTGATGCAGGCATGTATGAGGTTCCTGTTCTTGGAGATGCCCTCCAATTTTCCGTTAAAAAACTGTCGGTAAAAGCAATTAAAGACGGTGCACTTACAGAATACATTTAAGCTATTAGGTAATTATAAATATTTAAAGTATCTATTAAAGTAATCATTGTGGCCTGGTAGCTTAGCCCGGTAGAGCACTGCTCTTATATGAGTATGCTCCAACATTTTAGGAAAAGCAGGGGTCCCGAGTCCAAATCTCGGCCAGGCCAATATTATTCACAAAGTTTAAATAATACTATTGCTCTATTCTTTATCTGTAAAATAAAGGAGGTAAAAATGGGAAAAAATTCTTTAGAAAAAATAGTGGATGAAATAAAGTCGTTGGATGCAGCGAATTACTCTTTTACCATTGAAAAAGAGCTTTACACTACCTACAATAAATTAGGTGAGAAGGCCGCTTTAGACCTTGCAGGCAAGATTCTGGAAAATAAGGCAGATTCTATCCTTACATCAAATAACCTTAAAACGATAAGCGGTACTGCAAAGATAATAAGCTATGTAAACTTGTATAATGAAATAAAAACGATGAGCGCTTCTTATAAGAATGAAGAGAGTAAAACAAGTGAAAACTGGGTTTTTTACTTGGCTAATCACAATAGATAGGTTTATAAATAGACCAGTTCTTATACATAAGGTAGAGGAATGATGTTAGGGGGTTCTAGTAAGGGTTTATTGTTTGTTCAAACGTTCTCTTATTGGATTTCTAAACTTCGTTCTTAAGGAGGAATATGGCAAAATTCGAAAGAAGAATGTATAAAGCTGTATGTTCCGATTGTGGGAAAGAGACGGAAGTTCCTTTCCAGCCACAAGAGGGCAGACCAGTTTACTGCAGAGACTGCTATAACAAGAGAAAAGGAACACAGTAATTCCTATTTTTAGTTAAATAGCAAAAATTTAAAATTTTTTTATTTTTTTATTTATTAATCTTCAAACGTTCTAAGCTGCGGAAATGGTATAACTTCCTTTATGCTTTTTGAATCAGTGCCTATCATCTGTAGCCTATCAATTCCTATGCCGACTCCTCCTGCGGGTGGCATACCATAACTCATGGCTTCTATGAAGTCCATATCAAATTCCTGCGTTTCATCTATTCCCCTGTTCTTTCTTTTCGCTTCTTCCTCAAACCTGCTTATCTGGTCCATCGGATCATTTAGTTCTGAAAATGCATTTGCTATCTCCATTCCTGCTATATACAGCTCAAATCTGTATACAAACCTAGGATCATCAGAAGTTTTCTTTGCCAGAGGGGATACCTCAATTGGAAATCTGGTGACAAATACAGGATCAATTATATTGTCGGATACCTTTGCCTCAAATATGGCATTTATAGCTTCCCCGTATGAATTTACTTTACTGTCTAGTTGCTTTCCTCTTTTTATTATTTCTTCTTCATTATCTATCCCTGTATTTTCCTTTACCATCCCTTCCATTGTTTTTATCTGGAATTTTGACAGGTCTATCATTTTTTCCCCGAATTTGACCTTGTAAGTTTTGTTGGCTGCATAAATTGACTCTTTTACTATCTCCTCGGTAAGCTCAAGCATTGTGCTTAAGTCACCATACGCTTGATAAGCCTCCATCATTATAAATTCAGGGTTATGCCTTGTATCAACGCCCTCGTTCCTGAAGTTTTTGCTTATATCAAAGACTCTTTCAAACCCGCCTACAAGAAGGCGTTTAAGGTAAAGTTCAGATGCTATCTTCAGGTAAAAATCTCTGTCCAGGGAATTGTAATGCGTTATAAACGGTTTTGCATTTGCACCGCCCGGTATTGGCTGTAATATCGGTACAGTAACCTCTGTATATTTTTTATCCTCCATTATTTCCCTTATCTTAGAAAGCATCACGCTTCCTTTCTTTATCTTTTCCAGCGATTCTCTATTTATTATAAAATCCAAGTATCTTTTTCTGTACCTCTTTTCAGTGTCCTCAAGACCATACCATTTGGATGGTATAGGCAGCAGCGATTTGCTAAGAATTGTTATTTTCCTTGCGTCAATAGATATTTCATTTGTTTTAGTTTTTACTATTGTGCCTTTTACTCCTATTATATCTCCAGTATCAAGTTCCTCTGCAATTTTTATTGATTCTTCATCAACATGCTTTTCTGAAAAGTATATCTGTATGCTGCCTTCCTCATCCTGTATGTCTATGAATTTTATCTTTCCATGATCTCTCTTTGCAATTATCCTTCCTGCTACAGTAGTTTCCTTCCCTTCAAGCTTTTCAAAGTTCTCCTTTATATCAATGGAATGCAGTTCTACATCGAACCTGCTGCCATAAGGTTCTATGCCCTCTTTTTTCAGCTTTTCGAGCTTTTCTACTCTTTCCCTGTCAAATTTAAATTCCATGGTATTGTACAAACAGTGTTATTAAAAGAGCAAGGCCAACTATCATTGAATAGCCGAATATCCCCTTTCTTGTGCTTTTATCCTTTGATATCAGCCCTATAAACCCTTTCTCTATTATCGCAGCAAACACTGATATGCCTAAAAGCATTGCAGCGTAGCTTGCGCTTATTTGGTGGCCTAAGAAAAGAGTACCCAATGCAAATGCAGCACCGACTATATTTGCAAGCGCGGATAAAAACATGTCAACTATAAGTAGATTTGGCGCTACAACTGCAACTATTCTTGAAACCGAAAGAACTACGAAAAAGACAGCAGCGAATTCCAGTGTTTTTACAAGAGGAAATGGATTATTTGGCCTTTCTGCTTTTCTGTTTATTTCATCCCTTCCCATCAAATATATCATTAAAAGGCTTATTATTGAAACTGCAGTCACAGGTATCATGTAATAGATGATTTTGGAGGATAGAGTTACTATATATATTATAAGAAGAGCCTGTATAAGGACCATAGGTATGTTTGCCGCAACTACAACATTGTAGACAACCGTTTTTCCAAGTTTTTTGAATTTGTTTCCCAGATTTATAAGGGCAAATGTAATAGTCGTGCCAGTTATTAAACTGCCTATTACAGTTGAGACAAGCAGGCCAGATTTTGATACTCTAAGAATAGCATATTGAAGGAAAAATACGGTTCCTACCAATGCTACAAGCAGCCAGAACTGGAAAGGATTAAAGAAGCCATAAGGGCCCATGTATGTATTTGGAAGCAAAGGCAGGATAACAAAGGATATTATAAGCAGGTTTATCGCTGCAATCATCTCGCTTTTCTTTATCGAAGTTATAAAATAGAGAAATTCCCTTTTGTAGAAGCTTATTGCAGTTATAAGTATGACTATAACTATTGCGTATTCGTAGTAACCTACCCCTACTAGCATCCCTGATAAAAAAAGTATCATTGAACTAATGTATGTCGTTGCACCCGGATTTCTGGTCTTTGCATTCTTTTCAAAGTAAATTGCGCTTGAAAAAGCAATCATAACCGCAAATCCCGTTATTATAATGGGAGGATATTTAAAAATCTCGTAAAAGATGGCAAAGATATCACCCAATAACGCTATGAATATTGATGTTCTGAACCCCATGAATATTTTTACGCCTTTCTGCATCCTATATTCATTTTCAAGTCCAAATACTGCTCCTAATGCTATTGAAAGAACTATGTATTCAAACGTCAAATCTATATTCATTATTATTCTAAGAAATAAGTATTAATAAAGTTTGTTTATGTCTTTTACTTGTTGTATACTTCTATAAATTTCTCAGCTGCCTTTTCCCATGTAATATTATCAAGTTCTCTGTATGCGTTTTTTGTAATTTCCTTGTTTGCTTCGCTGTAATCCAGCAATCCGAGTATTAAATCTGCCATTTGTTCTGTGTCCCAAAAATCCACTGTAAGGGTGTTTCTTATAACTTCGGAAACTCCAGATTGAGATGACACTATTGTCGGGACATTAGAGGCTATCGCTTCCAGTGCCACTATCCCGAAAGGTTCAGATACAGAAGGCATTACAAATACATTTGCAATCGAATACAGCATTTCCATCTCTGCATCCGGAACTCTTCCCAGAAATATCACTTTGTCAGAAAGATCAAGATTTATCGACAGGTTTATCAGATTTGAAAGCTCGGGCCCCTCTCCTATTATATAAAGTAAAGCATTGTCATTTTTTTCAGATACTATCTTAAATGCTTTTATTAGATTGTCTATTCCCTTTTGTACAGATAGCCTTCCGACATAGAGTACAACTTTCCTGTTGCTGTCTCTTTTTATGCCATTGAATTTTTCTCTGTTTATTGCATTATATATAACGCTTGTCTTTTTTTCGTCAGCATGGTATAAAGAAATAAGCTCTTCTTTAAGCCTTCTACTTACAGTTACAATGGTATCTGCATTGTCTATTAACGCTTTCTCTTCCTTTTCTATCCTTTCCCAGGGTTTACCTGCAGTTCTATCATATTCAGTGCTGTGTATCGTTGCTACCAGTTTTTTCCCCGTTCTTTTTTTTATTTCTATTGCAGCTTTGCCGGTTACCCAGTCATTTGCATGTATAACATCAAACTCTACTTTAGATGAAAGTTCTGCTGCCTTATTTTTATACTCTTCAACTTCATTAAAAACATCCCTGTAAAGGCTTTTTTCACTGTCACTGTTCATTCCTTTTTTAGTGCTTAGATCATACATGCTTTCAAAAAGCTCGCTTTCAAACGTAAGGAAATTTACACCCTCTATCGCAGTATGCTCCTTAAATGGGAGTATTACGTTTACTATTACTCCCTTCTCGGAAAGTGCTTTTACAATATTATATGAATGAGTACCTAACCCCCCTACAGAGTGCGGAGGAAACTCCCATCCCAAGAAAAGAACTTTCATGTTATTTTTCTGCAATTTTGTGTGTTATTACTTAAAATGATATGTTTTTTATTCTTTAAATACAATTAAATTAGTGGAAAAGTTAAGTGAGCTCAAGAGCTATATCCCAGAGAAAATATACGAAAGACTGAAGGAAAAAATAGAATATTTCATGCCCCCTCAGGCAGATGCAGTAAAGAGAGGGCTTTTTACCGGAAAGAACATGGTAGTGTCAGCTCCGACTGCTTCCGGTAAAACGCTGATAGCAGAGATGGCAATACTAAATTCTTTTCTTTCCGGCAAAAAATCGATTTACCTTGCACCATTGAGAGCGTTAATCTCGGAAAAGTACGAAGATTTCGTGAAGGAGAACAGAGATGTAAAAGCCATACTATCAATAGGAGATTACAATGAAAAAGATTACAACATAGACAAATACGATGTAATCTTTGCTTCGACTGAGAAGTTCGACAGTATAATAAGAAACTCGCTGCATAAAATAGGCAATATAGGCTGCATAGTCTACGATGAAGTGCATTTGTTGTCTGATATTGGAAGAGGCCCGACTTTGGAATTCCTTGTAACATTGGACAAGCTTCTATTCCCAAACGCCCAGATAATCGGGTTAAGCGCTACTATAGGAAATGCGGATGAAATGGCAGAATGGCTAAAGGCTGAGCTTGTAAAGAGCGATTTTAGGCCGGTCAAGCTTTCGAAGAAAAAGTACTTTGAAGGCGAGCTTATAAATGGGAACGTGGAAAAAATAAACAGCGGTTATGAAGACCCGCTTTCAAACATAGCTTCGTGGCTTTTTAAGAATAATAAACAGGCTTTGGTTTTTTCTCAGAACAAAAGAACTGTTGTCGCAAATGCGAAGACTATTGCATCATTGATAGGAAACAAGCTTTCAGAGGATGACAGAAAAGGCCTTCTTTCCATTTCAAAAGAAGTATTGAATGTGCTTGAAAGGCCTACGACGCAGTGCGAAATACTTAGCGATCTTGTAAAGAGCGGAGTCGCATTCCATCATGCAGGTTTAGTAAACAAGCAGAGGAAGCTGATTGAAGATAATTTCAAAAAAGGACTTATAAAATTTATAGTAGCTACGCCGACACTGGCGATGGGTGTCAACCTGCCTGCAAATACCGTTGTAATAAACTCAATAAGAAGGTACGGGGATTATGGAATGGAACTTTTACCCGCAATAGAAGTGGAGCAAATGATGGGAAGGGCAGGCAGGCCAAAATACGATAAAGAGGGAAATGCCATAGTCGTTGCCAGGAATGACAATGATTTGGGTATAATAGAAGAGAAGTACTTCAGCGGAGAACTGGAACCGATAACTTCCAAATTCAACAGTGAAATAGCGATAAGGAAATATGCTTTAAATCTTTTCTGTCTGGGAATATACGATAAAGAAGACAGTATTCCTAATTTCTTTGATGAAACCTTTATGCATTTTAGCGGAATAGATGTTTATGATAAGATAGATGACGCAGTTTCATTTTTGGAAGAAAATGATTTTATAAAAGAGGATAAGGGAAAGATTGAAGTTACCAGGATGGGCAAGCTTGTAAACTCGCTTTACATAGACCCATTGACAGGCTCATTGTTCATAAAATTTATTGACAGAATAAAGAAGAAGGAGAAAATTGAAGAGCTTGATCTATTGCATGTAATATTCTGCAGTGAGGAATTCAGAAATATAAGGGTAAATCAAAAGGAATTTCAGAAATATGAGGAAGAAAGCTATGAGCTTGATCTTTCAGCAGATGAAAACATCGTAGATTACGATCGTTTTATATCGGCAATAAAGATGGCGCATGTTATGCAGGACTGGATTTCAGAAATGACTGAAAAATACATGGAAGAGGAGTATGGTCTTCTTCCCGGAGAGTTCTACAACATACTTGAGAACACAAAATGGCTTGTTTATTCATTAAGCGAAATCGGTAAAGTAATGCAGCTAAGAAGAAGAGAAATAAATGAGATGGGTATAAGAATCAAAAATGGGATAAAAGAAGAGCTGATACCATTAGTATCTGTTCCAGAGATAGGAAGAGTTAGGGCAAGAAAGCTTTATTCAGCAGGCATAACGTCATTAAAAGCATTAAAAGAAGCAGGCATAGAACGCTTAAGCTCTCTGTTAGGCAGGGGAACTGCACAGAAGGTTTACGCGTATTTGCATAAAAATGAAAACACCCTGCTTGACAGAAAGGTATTTGTTTAACCTTTGTTATGAATAGAATATGAAAATACTTGCTGCATCAGACATACATGGAGATTTACAGGCCGCAGAGGCCCTTGCAAAGAAGGCAAAGAAGGAAAAAGCCGATTTGATAATACTTGCCGGTGACTTATCAATATTTGGAAATGGGCTTGAAGGCTTGCTTAAGCCGTTCAAGGATGCAGACAAGAAAGTTGCATTGATTCCCGGCAATCATGACAGCGAAGCTGATATTTTCCTGCTTAAGAAACGCTATCCAGATACAATATACGATTTACATAATTACTCTTTTAAAATCGGAGATGTTGGGTTTTTTGGGTGCGGATTAGCAAATATAGGCCCAAATGAGCTTTCAGAAGACGAACTTTACAAGAAGATACAGTCCTCTTATAATTACATAAAAAACTCAAAGAAGAAGATAATGGTAGTTCATGTTCCTCCTTATAACACTAAACTTGACAATATAGGCAATAACATGAAGGTTGGGAGCACGGCTGTGAGAAGCATGATAGAAAAAACAAAGCCAGATGCTTGCATATGCGGGCACATACATGAGACTTTCGGACTGGAAGACAAACTGGGTAAAACAAACATAATAAATGCAGGGCCAAAAGGAAAAATAATAGAGATATAGATTGATAATTTAGGTTAGGTATCAAAGCCGGAATATTATCTTCTACCCCATCAAAAGATAAATATCCTGTAATTCTTAAGATATCGTGGGCCCATAGTCTAGTCCGGATAGGACTGATGGCTTCGAATGCCTCAGTTGGAAGTAACCATCTGACGGGGGTTCAAATCCCCCTGGGCCCTGCTTTTTCTCAAACTTAATGTTTTTATATTAGAGTTAATCTTGAATATTCAGATATGGAAAGCCTTGATGAGAAAAGGGAAGTTAGAGGAGAAGCATCAGAACTTCTTAAGCTTCTTCTTGAAAGTAGGAAAGAAGGTCTTGCTTACATGCATGCGATTGTAGACGGCCCTGATTTTAATTACAAAAGCCTGGAAAGGAAGGATTTAAACAGCAGAAAGTACAGCCTTGAGAATTCTCTCTCCGGCATAGCAGAAACATTAAAACAGTACATCTGGGAATGTGATAAGCTTTCATTTGGTAATAAACTGCAGAATGAATTGAGGCAGTATCTTGTAAAACCCTATCTTAAAGAGGGGCTTCAGGATCTTTTGGATGATGTCTTATATGATGTAACCCAGATATATAAAATAGAAATGGATAATTCTCATGATCTGTTTTTAAATGTAAACCACAGTAAAGGAGGTTACAAAGAAAATAACAAAAATGAAAATATAAAGAAAATTCTCAAAGAGATAAATGAAATAGAGGATTCAACCGAATTTGTATGCAATTTAGAGGATAGCATTGATTTTGCAAGAGGATTGAAGATTATAACCTATAAAAAATTATAAATACTTGCTAATCGTTTTGTAGTTATGGGTTCAGATGATTCGAAAAAGAGTATAGCTAAATTGTTTCTTCACGATAAGCCCTTTCTTTTGCTGAAAGCTATAAATGAGAGCAGACAGCCAGTTTACGCTACGATGATCTCCAAGAAAATAGACTGCAGCTATGCTTACATAGTAAGACTGATAAAAGTAATGAACAAGATGGATCTAGTGTACTTTGACGGGAGCAATCACAAGAAGATAATAAATCTCACGCAGAAAGGAAAGAAATTATTCAAGCTTCTGTCAGAAATAGAATAATTAGTCTGTTTTGTCGATTGACTTGGCGTATTCCTCTATTTTGCTTAGCATTCTGTCTATTATGTAAGGTTTTATAAAACTTGATATTATCTCATTAAGTTTCATGTTTTCCTTTATTCTATAAAAACTATTTCTTTTTTCGACTAATCCAACAGCTATGAGTTTTCTTAAATCTCTAAGTATGTTTGCATACACTATTTTTACCTTTCTTTTATACAGCTCCTTTATTATCTCATAGCTGTCCAGTCCTTCAGGCCTCTTTTTCCTTGCTTTAAGCAGTATGTCAAGTAAGTACACTATCGCTATCCTGCTTTCCCCAGGGCTTATAAGTCCCAATGAAATGCAGAATCTCCTTAAGTTTGTATTATAATCGTTTGTCGGCCTTTCGAATTCATTTAAAGATATGCCGCTTAATGGCCGGTCTTTGAACAGTCTTTCCCTTATTTTTTTATTTTCTTTATTGTCCATGAATCTTTATTTTTTCGTGTCTTGTGAATATAATTTGTTCTGCATTTCGACTACGTCATCCTTTGTTGCAAAGAGTGAAAGGCCGCTGTTTATTTTATTGACCGTGCCCTCCATTTCCGACAGTCTCTTGTTTAAATCATTTATTTTTGTGCTTAAGTCCATGAACTTATTCATGTTTGAATTTACCTGATTAAACATTACTTCTATTTTAGAAGTCTGTGAATTTACTCTGTTTTCACTGTCTTCTACATTTTTGTACACATTCTCCACGTTTTCAAATAGCTTTGCAGCGTTCTTTACCACAGATAGCGAATTTACCCTGTTTGAAAGCTCAGTAACCGATTTTGATAAATTATTGTTTGTATCTATTATCTTTTCGATTTCGCCCGACATAACTTCGGCTTTATCCTGCGTTTTTCTAAGTTCTATAACAAGTTCTGCAGGGTTATAAGCTGTAACTGTGGACAAAGTTGACCTTGCACTGTTCATGAAATCATTAATATGGTTTTGCGTGTCGTTTATCCCCTTTTGTATGTTTTCAAATTCGCTGCTTACCGTTTCCATCTTCAGATTCAAGCCATTTATCTCTACGGTTAGTGAATTTACAGTATTGATTACTTTGTCAAATTTGCTTTCTGAGTCTACTTTGTATTTTTTAAGTTCATTTATGTCATCAGAAAACGAATTTATACTCGGTAATGAGGAATAAACAGTCTCATTTAACTTATCAAGCTTTTGTTGCAGTTCATTGTCGGCAGCTGATAAATTTGCGGCAGTTTCCTTCATATTCGTCATTGCCACTTCATATTGGCGTGAAAGTGCGGATACGCTGTCTTCTATTCTTTTAATGTTATCACTGTAATCCTTGTCTTTCATGTTTATGGCTTTTGCCACTCCATTAAAGTTTTCTATTGCTTTATTGACATTGTCAGAAAGCTCCTCCATGTTAGAGTGAATGAAATTAAAGGAATCATTTAATTTGTTTATTTTTGCCGCAGAATCATTGTAAGCATCGTTCATTTTTTCTATTGATGAATTGAATGCGGATATTGCGTTATTTACAGCATTTGACAGTATAGACATATCCGAGTTTATCTTTTCAATTTTACCTTCAAGCTCTGTTGAGCCTCCTAGCTGATTTATTTTGTTGTTTAGTGCTATGTCCTGCTGGTTCAATGCATCTATTTTTTTGTATAAATCAGAAATTAATGTGCTTATGGAACTATTAAATTTGTCAATTCCTGTAAGATATGATTCATAGTCTTTTCCTACGTTTTGATCATTATCGCTTTCCATATAAAGCATACTGCTCTTTTTTATATTTAAACTTTTAAACTACAGGGCTTTTTACAAGCTCTTCTTTTAGCTTACATGCCTCGCAAATATCATTGGCAGATGGGAAACCGCAGTACCTGCATTTGTTCATCTTTATGCCGCTATCCGCACTGTACCCCTTTTTTATCTCAAGCATTGCGTTTATCACGTTTCTTTTTGATCCTGTGAATTCCGTTTCCATCTGTTTTATTTTTCTGGAAATCAGGCCTCTAAAGCCCATCCCTGCATACGGGCATGGAGTATGTATGGCATTTATCCCGTTTAGCATGGAAAAAAGCATCGTTTCTTTTTCGTTCAGGAAAAGGAAGGGCTTTATTCTTGGAACAAACCCCTTTTCTTTAATAATCCCGGAATAAGCCCCAAGCCTCACCATCTTATCAATGTCATTCTGGACAAGATTCATTATTACGTTTTCTGCTTCGTCGTCCATGTTGTGCGCAGTTGCAACTTTGTCCGCATGGACTTCTGAAGCGGCATAGTTTATAAGGTACCTTCGCAACACGCCGCATGCAGAGCAGGGTATCCCAGTCCTTGTTTTTGTTATTGAATCCATCGTACGGCCAGCAAAATCCTTGTATGAGTAAATTTTGTATTCTACTTCGTATTTGTTGCAGTAATCCTTCATTATTTCTATGGTTTTGTCCCTGTAACCTTTTATTCCCTCATCTATAGTTATTGAAACAATTTCATTTGATTTTTTGAAGTATTTTGAAAGTATGTAAAGCAGTGATAATGAGTCTTTTCCCCCAGAATTCGCAACTGCTATTCTCTCTCCTTTTTTAATGAGCCCATATCTTTTAATTGTAGAGAGAGTTATTTCCTCAAATCTCTGCTTGAAGTGCTCTGCGCAAAGTGTACCATTGTTTGTGGATATAACTGCCTCTGAACCGCATATTTCACATTCCATTATCCCCCTGAAAAAACCTCTACTACGTTTATTTCATCTCCTTCTCTTATACTTTGATCTTTTGTGTATATTTTTCCGTCCTTGCCTACAAGTATTACTGAGTCATCATTAAGCGATAGTTTTTCAAGTAGCTCTGTTACAGAGTTGCTCTCTATTTTCACAGTTTTTTCTCCAAAATTTATGTTATTGAGCTTTATTTCCATTTAATTGATTATGTTATGCATGCTCTTTAAATCCTTTTCAAAAGGCTTTAGATCCTGCGGTATTTCAATCTTTATTTCGTCCCTCAATGAAAGCTTTTTCTCCTTTTTTGAATTCCAAATTTTGCTGTTGAATTCCATTAATTTATCCCCAAGGAGCAAAATTGCATCATCATATTTTTTTGATTCTGGTATTCTCTGGTAATGGATGGATTCTTTACCGTAAAGTACGTCCCAAAGCGTTTGCGTTATAAAAGGAGTTACAGGTGCTATCAGCAGTAGTATCCTATTAAGAACGTAATTAAGCGTATAAATCGCAGCTTTTTTCTCATTTTCAGAAAAGTTCTCGCCGTATGCTCTTGCCTTTACAAGCTCTATATAATGCGGTGCGAATACGTTCCACACAAATTCCCTTATCTTATTTGCAGGAATAAAGGGGTTTAATCCTTCATAGCCTTTTCTGCATTCTTCTGTTAATTTTTCTGTATAGGCAATTATCCACTTGTCGCTTTCATTAAGTTCTGCTTCATTGATATCTTCGGATTTTCCGAATTGGTTTATAAGCCTTGCAACATTCCACAGCTTTGTCAAGAATTTAGCACTCCCCTGCATTCTGCTCTCAGAGAAAAGGAAGTTGCTCCCAGGCAGAGCTTCCGAAGCAGCCCAGAACCTGAATGCATCTGCACCGTATTTATCTATTACAATAGTAGGGTCAATTCCATTCCCTTTTGATTTTGACATTTTTTCTCCATGTTCATCCAGGCCCATGCCGTCTATCCAGGCCTTTTCCCATGGCAGTTTATCAGTTAATAAGTAGCACCGTAGTATGCTGTAATTAAGCCAGGTTCTTATTATGTCTATTCCCTGCGTCCTTAGGCTAAGCGGATACGTTTTTTCATAGAAATCTTTGTCAGACAGATATTTTGTAACATACAAGGCGGAAACACTTGAATCCATCCAGGTGTCAAATGTTCTATCATCCCCAATGAATTCTCTCCCGCCACATTTCGTGCATACTGCATTTTGCGGAGGCTTTTCCTTCCATGGCTGGTAATACCTGCCTTCCTCCGGTATGTATGGCTCGTTGCATTTTGTGCAGTACCATAGGGGTATCTCCGTTCCGTAATATCTTCTCCTGGAGATAGGCCAATCGGTAGAGACCTTAAGCCAGTTTATCAGTATCTGCTTGTGCTGTTCAGGAATCATTGTAAGTTCGTTTGCCAGCTCCTCTAATTTATCCTTTATGTCAGTGACCTTTAGGTAATACTCATCAAGAGGGATTATCTCTATGGGTGTTTTGCTTCTTTCGCACATCGGTGTTCTGTGTTGTATATTTTCTATCTTTTCCACGTAGCCTGCTTCTTGAAGCATCGAGATTATTTCTTTCCTTGCTTCCTTCACTTTCAGGCCCTTTAGCTTTTCTCCTGCATTTTCGTTCATCCTTCCATTCGTGTCTATTATGATGTTTTCAGGAAGCTTAAGCTCTTTTATAATCATTACGTCGTTGTAATCCCCATAGCTGCATATCATAACCGCACCGCTTCCAAATTCAGCCTTTGCATAGCTATGTGCGATTATTTTAACCTCTTTGTTGTATATGGGAGTAATAGCCGTTTTATTAATTAAATCCCTGAACCTTTCATCTTCCGGATTTACAAGTATTGCAGAACATGCACCTAAAAGCTCAGGGCGCGTACTTGCTACCAGTATTTTTTTATCCGAGCCTTTTATATTAAAGTAAAAATATACAAGGTTAGTATCCATTTCTTTGTATTCTATCTCTGCATCGGCTATTGTAGTACCGCAGTCTATGCAGTAATTGCTTGGTCGTGTGCCTCTTATTATTTTTCCTTTTTTCCACATCTCTATAAAAGTGCTTTGGGTAAGTGTCCGGTATTCTACAGAGTCAGTTCTATAAACATTTTCAAAGTCAGCTGAATATGCAAACGATCTTAAAATTTCAAACATTTCTTTTTCCAGTTCATCAAGGGATTCTCTGCACAAATCTATGAATTTGTCTCTTGGGGTATCTCTCATTTTTATGTCATATTTCTTTTCAGCGTATCTTTCTACGGGTATTCCGTTTCTGTCCATCCCAACCGGAAACAGAACTTCTTTTCCAAGCATTCTTTGTGATCTTGCAATTGCGTCTATTTTCGAGTACTGGGCTGCTGCTCCCAAATGCCAAGGTCTTCCAGATGTATAAGGTGGAGGAGTATCGATGGAGAAGATTTTCTTTTCAGAGGATGGGGAAAAAGTCCATTTAAGTGAATTTACCTTCTTCTCTGCTTCTTTCTCTAGTCTTCTGTCCCAGTTCTTGTTTTCTTCAAATATTTTGCTGTCTTCGGCCATTCTAATACAATATTGTTTTCGTTTTTATTCTTTACTCGAAAGTTATTTCCTGGCCATCAAGCAGAATGTGCGAATTTTTGTTAAGTTCATATCCAAACTCCCTTGCCAGCTCTATATTTGCGCTTAACTTTTCTATTCCGCCGTGCGAGGGTATCAAGTGTTTCGGCATAAGCATCTTTATAAGAAGTTTATGGTCGTTCTTAGATGCATGACCGGAGACATGTACGTCATCCGCGACGTTGACATTTAGGCTTTCAAGTGCGCTTTTTAGCATCCCCTTGTTTGCTTCGTTTATCGGGGTTGGTATCGTTCTGGAAGAAAATATCACTGCATCTTCATTTGAAAGGTGATATTGATACTGGCCGGTTACAAGCTTATCCAAAAATGCGCCTTTTTCTCCCTGGTGGCCTGTGCAGATAATTACATATTTTCCAGGCCTTTCCGCAACAAATTTAAGTGCACTGTTTATCTGCTCCTTTCTTACGGTAACTTCTGGCAGTGTTCCCCTGTTTATTATACCGGTGTTTATTGCTGCTTTTATGTACATATCCATGCTTCTGCCGAATATCATAACATTTCTGTTCATTTTCCTGCTTATCTCAACAATGTTCTTTATCCGTGCTATGTGTGAAGAAAAGGTGGATATGAATATTGTTTTATTGTCCAGGCTTTTTTTGATTACATCTTCAAGCATTATCTTTACAACGCTTTCTGAAAACGTATATCCATCCACTTCTGCGTTTGTAGAATCGGATATCAAAATGAATACTCCCTCCTTTCTAAGCTCTTCCAATCTTTCATAATCCGGCTTCTTTCCAAGTGTTGGAGTATTGTCAAATTTCCAGTCATTCGCATATACTATTACTCCATACTTAGTGTGCAGTGCTATCATTGAACTGTTTGGTATGGAATGCGTTATATTCACAAGTTCCAATTTTATGTTCTCTGATATCTTGTACATTGTGCCAGTGTTTAGCTGTACAAGATTAAGCGATCTTACCTTAAAGTTTTTCATGAGGTTTTCTATTACCTTTATAGTAAAAGGCGTAGCGATAACCGGACATTTATACTTTTGACTAAGAAAAGGTACTGCCCAGATATGGTCTAGGTGACCGTGTGTAAGCACAATTGCCTTTACCTTTTTGCCTTCTTCTAAAAAGAAGCTTCTGTCATCAGGTATAACCCCGTTGTCTATAAGCGCCGTCAGGTCGTTTACAGTTATGTCGTTTTTATCCTCCTCAAAATTAACGAGCTTTTCTATGTCTGCACCCATGTCGGTTAATACTATTTCACCGTCAACTTCTATTGCAGTCATGCTTTTTCCTATTTTACTATATCCTCCAAATGCTTTTACCTTTATCATATTTCTTTTATAAACTCACCTACGTTTTCATATTTCTTTTTTTTGGAAAGATCCCTAAGAAGTTTGACAGTTCCACTGCCATACTGCATAGCTTTTTTTCTTCTTTCCGTTATTTTTCCGCTTAGTCCAATGGATTTACCGATTGAACGGACCGGAAATTTATCATAATTTTCCGCTAGCTCTTCTACGCTTTTTGAAAGAGCCGCTCCTATTACCTTATCATCAAGGTAGGGGAATGCAATTGATATATCCAATTTATGGGCAATCGAGTTTAATCTCCATAAATCCAGTGCAGGCATGTAGAAAAGCCTGGATTCCCTAAATTCACCAAGTTCCTCTCTTTTCATTGTTTTGTGTTTCTGGAATCCAAAAAATAGTTCATCGCTGCCTACCCCGCTTATTATCCTTTTCAATCTCATTTTCTTTGCTCTTTCAATTGACAAAAATTCAGTTATCCCCATTATTATGTTATAAATGTCAAGTTTCAATTCTTTTAGTTCTTTAATGGCATGGATTAGATTTTCTTCTGTTATTGTTACATTATTCAAAGAACCGTTTAATTCACCGCTTAGAATGCCTGCATAGTAAGCATCTTCACTGTCTTCAGTGCCTGCAGATATAAGTTTTACCTCCTTGAATTCTTTAACTGCAATAGCAGCCAGAACAGATGAATCTATCCCTCCTGAAACCAGAACAGAATCGGGTTTAAATCGTAGAATGCTGTCTTTTAAGGCCTGTGCAATATCCAGCTGTCCGGTTTTCTCATTTTTTCCTAGTTTTACTTTTATAACGTTATCTGAAATGGTTACTGCGGCTCCGCCTGGAAAAATAAACCTAAAATCAAAAATCTCTTCGTTTTTTGAGGCTGAATTTATCTTATCGATCAGTAATGTGTCATTTCTATTTTTCATATATTTTCATCTGTAGTTTGTCTCCCACTTTTATGTCATATTTTCTGTCTACAGGAAGTTCCAAAACATGCTGTGCGTCTTCGGGCCCATTGTAAAGCCGCCATTTTCTTGCAATGGTCTGATGCACTACTTTTAGATCCTTGTCAAGCCATATAACCCTTAATTCGAACCTTACAAAATTCATGTGTATGTCCTTTACATCCGGCAGGAAAGCGCCAGTTCCAGGACTTGAAACAAACATTAAACCCAAAATCCTGCTTGAAAGCGTTTTACAGTATTTGACGTCTTTTGCTATAATTTTTCCTTTTTTGTAGAAATCACATTTCTCTTTCATTGTTTTTTCTCCACTCTGTGCATAGTATATTGATGTTTTTATTTGACTTTTTGCTATTCATATTATGTTTAAAATTCAAGTTCTTTTGATACAAAATCTTCAAGACTTACTTTTTCAAGTTTTTCTTTTTCCTCCTTCTTAGCCATGTTCATTGCAAGCAGGAATAATATCAATCCTATACTGTTTCCGCTTTTGTTGTTTCCAGGTATTATTAAGTCGATAAATGCAGTGCTGTTATCAGTATTTGTTATCCCAACAATTGGAATGTTTATCTTCTTTGCATCGTTTATTGCCCTTCTGTTTGATTTAGGGTCTGTTATTAACAGAACTTTAGGCTCAAAGAAATTCTTATAGCTTATATTTGTAAGCGATCCGGCAAGGTACCTTCCGAAATTTACACTTATCCCCATTAGCTTGGAAAAATTATAAACAGGATAATAAGCACTGTCAAGCGTTGATACCAACAATATGTTTTTTCTTTTGTAGCCGTTTAGGAATTTAGCAGCCAATTTTATCCTTTCGTCGATAAGTTTTATATTCAGTATAGTAAATTTGTTTGGGATTTTCTTGAAAACAAACCTTTCAAACTCCTTATTATTGGCGTTTGCTCCTATTCTGGTTCCGTAAGTCTTGTACGCTTCCAACTTGTCTATTTTTTTAAATACCATATTTAATTCAATTCAATTAGCCTATTTATTTTCTCTATTCTTTCTCCTCTATTGATTCCAACTTTTAAATACTTTGCGTTTAGCCCTGTTGCCAGGTCTGCTATTATAGGTATAGACGTTTCCTCAGATCTGTGCGATACTACCTTATCTATTTTGAATTTATCCGCAAGTTCTGAGTATTCTTTTACTTTGTACATAAGTCCTACTTGGTTTGGTTTTATAAGTGTCGAATTTATGTATTCATGTACTTTTTCAAGCCTTTCCGGAGTAGTCGCAGTCAGGTCATCGCCCACTATGATTGAGCCGCCCAGTAATTTAAGTACTTCTCCATAGTCCTCTGCAAGCGTTTCATCAACAGGGTCTTCTATATAAAAGATATCAAATTCATCTGCCAGTTTTTTTGTAATGTCTATCTGTTCTCCCCTGTCAACTTCTTTCTTTCCGTATATCGGCCTTTTGTAGGTGTATTTTCCATTTTTGTAGAATGTAGATGCAGCAAAGTCCAGTCCCAGTCTTATGTCCATGCTGCTTTCCTTTATTGTGCTTTCAATGGCTTCTCTTACTATTTTTATTGATTCGTAGTTGTCTAGCCCGCTTATGAATCCGCCTTCCGGGTCAACTCCCCCTATAAAACTGTCTGTCCTATCCTCAAGAAGTTCTTTCACTTTTTTGTATACTTTTAAGGTTGTATTTATGCTTTCAAAATTGCTATCTGCTATTGTTGTCACAAGTATTTCCTGTATATCCATTCCCAAGCCAGAGGCATGCATCCCCCCGCCGATCATCTTACACACGGGCATAACCTTATTTTTGCCGCCAAAAAGCTCATATGGCTCTTTGTTCATATCTGCACTTAAGCCGTATATTAATGCATAAGAAAGCGAAAGCGACGGTCCGCCTACAAACTCCGGAGGTATTTCTTTTTCTATTAAAAATATATCATCTATCGAATTTATCCTCTTTCCAGCCAGCTTTTTCAAGTATTCATTGAAGTTTTTTATCTCATCGTCTATGCCCTTGCTGAACTGGTTAACTTCATATTTACTGTTGCTTTCTCCTGCAGGAGATGAGCCCCTAAACCTGCCTTTCTCAGTGGTAAGCATTACTTCTATTGTGAAATTTGAATTTGCATTTAATATTTTAAGCGCCTTTATCTCTTTTATTTCCATTTTTATTGTATAAGTTCATTTTATTTAAACATTTTTTCTACTTCAAGTATCTTATCGGAAAAATCAATGTTTTCCCCCCTTTCTTTTCCTTCAATTATCAACATAGCCTTTTTTACACTAATTTTTATGTTTCTTGTGTTGTTTATCTGGAAAACCTTCTTTTTCATCTCCAATGCTTCTGCATAAGTTCCGTTCATTGCCTCGAAAAGAGCGTTATCATAGATTTTTTCTTTTTTATACCCTCTTTTCTTAAGTCTCCTTATGAGTATTATAGGGTCTGTTCTAAGAACTATGACAAGATCTATACTTTTTGATCTTATAAAGTGGGATAAATGGGAAACTACAAGCAGGTTGTCCTTTTTGTTCTTTTGAAACGCTTCGTTTACCTCTTTAAGCGTTACTTCCCTTTCTTTTTTTCCTTTTTTAAGAATTCGATTTAAATCTAATATCTCATAACCGGTTTTTCCTGCAAGTTCTTTTGCCAGTGTATGTTTACCTGTTCCGGGCGTGCCCGATATCGCTATTATCATAGGTTATGAAAATTTTTAATATATTTATACTGATTCCTGTCATAAGATAAAATGGACTCTGTGGAAAACAGATCAAAGTTATACTCTATTTTAGCAAGCTTAGATACCGATAATTTGCAGTCAATAGACGGGATTCTAAAAGACAGTGTAGATGAATCTGCTATAAACGCTGTCAAAAACCTTAACAGGGATTTTGTATATAAAAATTACGGGAAAGAGGGCCTGGAAAGATACCTGAGAAGTGTTCTCGATTGCTGGGATGATTACAGAAGCAATGAATACGCAAATGGCAAAGAAGTTAAAAAGAAGCACGTTCTATCAAGCATACTTCTGTCTCCCGCTAAATTCGTTGCAAAAGCATATGATTATATCCTAAGGAAGACAAACAGCCATTTTGTATCAACGACTGCGATGGGAACGCTTGCCGGTGGTTTCGCTTCGCTTCTAACATTTATTGGTGAGACGGCCTATTTCTCATCTTCATTGCACATACCCTTTGCAAGCCTTTTTGCTGAGGAATTAATGGTAAACTGGCCCGCTCTGGTGCAGGTACCTATAATAACAGGTTTGATATCTGCTTTGTCTGTAGGGTTTATAGTTGGCGGAACGTCAGCAGTATTCGGCCATAAAAGATTAACCATAGAAGAAATAGAAGAAGATATCAAAAAGTATAGCAGAGAATTCAATGATACATTTGATAAGTACAATAAAGCACTATTTAAATCGAAAGTAGAACCTTCATTGGAAAACATAAATGGGATTTACATGCTTTCCTCTGCAATGGCATATAAAAATGCAAGTGCTTCGGAGGAAAGCTTGATAGAATTTGAAAAATCAACGCTGCCTTATATTTCAAATGTCCTTAAAAAACACGTAAATTACAGGCTGATTTTTCACCATTCTCCAAAGGGAGTCGGCGGATTTACTTTGATATACAATTCCCTGCTTGGCAAGTTCGCAAAGAAGAACTCTTACAGCCCTGTTTTTGTGAATACCGAGAGATTAAATGCGGTTCCGGAGTACATTTTCGCGCTTTTCCATGAGTTAGCTCACGGAGCAGGTGCAACTACAGAGCAGATGGCGAGTTATTACGCTGAAAAGGCCATGGATTCATTGAAAGACGATTTTTCATTGGAGGGATATGACCTTTTTCTTTCAGTTAACAGGTTAGAATCTGCGATTTCAACGCTTGCTAAGAAATTTAGATCTGATAGTGATTTCTTCTCTGAAATTGAGAAGTTAAACCTTCCGCGTTTTGTAAAGGAATCATTTAATTACAGTTTCAATCCGATATTCTCTGCAGTCTTCCCTGTAAACGAAGCATTATACGGGGGCTTAATAGAATCAAAGTTCTCTGGTCTTTATGCATCCGGGCCGTACATTGCCAAAAAGATGGTCGAAAAAGGCGTAATTAAAACCTTTTAATTTATACAAGATTTATTTTTATCGTAAGATGGAAGAGGAAAAAATTATAAGGATGCTTAATAAGACTGATAAGATTTTGCTTTCTGCTATTGAAAAGGAGGACATGTTTTCAAGCGAGATAGAGTTAAAATACGCATTGGAGAGAGCTGCAGTAATAAACTCAGCAAGGAAGCTTTTTTCGCTGGGCCTGGTTAAAATCGATAACATAACAGCAAATAAACTAAGACTTACTCCTCTTGGGCAGAAATATCTGAAAGAAGGACTGCCTGAATACAGAGTATTTGATTTTTTAAAAAGGAATGAGACAGTGGAATACAAGCAACTTTTTTACAGTATTCCTATGGAGAAAAATGAGTTAAACGCATCAATAGGGGTATTGAAAAAAATGTTAGCAATAAATGTCGAAGGGGGAAAAATAACCGTAAATACCGATAAATTAGAAAAAGTGGAAGAGCAAAATGAAGTTTTACAGGCGGTAGAAAAGGAACAGAATGTAAATTACGATGGCATAGCAGATCTTATAAGGCGCGGAATAATCGAACAAGCAAGCGAAATAAGGGAAAAATTCTCCATAACCCAGCTTGGAATAAAAATACTAAAAAACAGTGAATTTACAGTAGAGTATGTAGACAAACTTTCTCCTGGCAACATTAAAAACTGGAATGGATTGAAATTCAGGGAATACAGCGAAAAACCCGAGATATTTGATTCTTTATCAGGTAATTTAAATGTTAAGACAAAATTCATCTCATTGATAAAAGATGCCATGATCTCTATGGGCTTCTCCGAAATGCACAGTAATTACGTCGAATCTACTTTTTGGAACTTCGATGTTATGATGTTCAGACAGGACCATCCGGACAGAGACATACAGGATACTGTTTACTTAAACGGAGGAAAGGCAACTATCCCGGCAAAGCTTATCAAAGAAGTAAAAAACGTTTATGAGCACGGGTTTTTTTCTTCCAGGTATAATGAATCCATAGGGTATAGAAGAACGTTTGATAAATTCAAAAGTGATTCTCTTATAATGCGCGGCCACACTACTGCAACAACCTTTAGATATATTTATGAATTTATCTCAAAAAACAAGGATAAACCGGCAAAGTTTTTTTCAGTCGATAAGGGCTTCAGGAATGAAACTATGGATAATACTCATTTACTTGAGCTTTATCAGATAGAGGGAGTAGTATACGATGACAATCTTACAGTTTCTGACCTTATAGGTTACATAAAACAATTTTATAAAAAAATAGGAATAGAAAATATAAGACTCAAGCCAACTTATAATCCTTACACAGAACCCAGCTTGGAGATACAGGCTTTCAGCCCCAAGCTTAAAAGGTGGCTTGAAGTGGGAAATTCCGGTGTGTTTCGGCCTGAAACTCTTAAGCCGTTCGGCATAAATAAAAATATAGTTGCATGGGGTTTCGGAATGGAAAGAATGCTGAATCTTAAGCTTGGTATGGCAGATATCCGGGATCTTTATGGGGCATATACCGACTTGGATCTTTTAAGGCAGATCGAATCTGCCAGGGTGTTTGGTGAATTTTGAATGGTAATGCTCAATTATGGAATTGATGAGATAAATAAAGCAATTGGAAAGAAGCTTAAGCTTGCAGACTACGAAAGGATAGCCCTAAAGTTCGGATTGGATTTAGATGAAGGGGAAAACGTGCTTAATTTTGAGCTTACTTCTGACAGGACGGACATAGTTTCAAAATATTCGCTTGCACACGTATTTGCCAGCCAGCTTGGCATAAAGATGAAAAGAAATCTCTCAATCAGCAGGGGAAAGGAAGGAGTTTTAGTTGATAATACCGAGAGGAAATTTGTCAACGTTCTTCATGTTGTTCTTGATAACAAAGTAGGAGAGGACTTAAATGAGATTATCTCTATCCAGGAAAGATTGGATAGAAACGTTGGCAGGAACCGGAAAAAATCTGCCATAGGATTTTTTGACTATGAAAAAATATCATTTCCGATAAAATACTGTGAAATTCAAAAAGAGGATGTAAGCTTTATACCTCTTGGAAGTTCTTCTCCGAAAAACTACAATCAGATAATGAAAGAAGTAAAGCAGTCAGTGGAATACAAAGATTTAATTCCTAAGAAGCCGATAGTGTGGATCGATAGTAAAAATAACATAATCGCTATGCCCCCAATAATAAACGCAGATAACTATTCTATAAACGAAAACACAAAAGAATTGTTTATAGATGTAACAGGGACTGACAAGGAAACTGTAAATGCAGTGACTAAGATACTTATATACAACTTTCAGTTCCTAGGTAAAGTTTCAATTATTCCGGCAAAATACAAGAGCAATGCGGCATCTACTGGTTTTTCATTGGAAACGCACGGGTTTTATTTAAACGAAGATTCGATAGAATCTGTACTTGGGAAAAGAATAACAAAGGAGCAGGCAGTTAAAATACTGTCAGCGATGGATTATAGCATTAAATCCCTAGGCAAAGACATTATTGTCAAGCCCCCTTTTTACAGACAGGATGTTATGCACCAGGTTGACATAATAGATGATATAATGCGGTCTTTTGGAGTCGATAATATAAATGAAAAAGTTCCGCATTCATATACAGAAGGCAGTTTTCTTTCCAATCATTACCTTATACAGAACATAAAGCAGGCATTAGTTGGTTTCGGCTATCAAGAAATAGACATAAACGCACTTACGAATGAAAAATATCAGTTTGCTGACACTTTCATTGAGGGAGAAGATTACGTAAGTCTGCTACAGCTTAAGAGCGGTGATGTTACTATGGTCAGCAGGTATATATTTCCCGAGTTATTGAGGCTTATTTCAAACAATCTGCATAAGAAATTTCCTCAAAAGATATTCTCAGTGTCAGAAATAGTACAAGAAGGAAATTCTGATGTTACCTTCAAAAATAGGCTAAAACTTTCATTTGTATCGTGTGAGAAGGATGCAAACGTAACAGATACTTTGTCAATAATTAAAAAAGTGCTTTCAGATGCATTTGCAGTTAAATCAATATCCACAAATTACGTCGATAAGAAATACATTAAAACTTTCATAACAGGAAGAGCTTACAACATAATTGCTGACGGAAAGGAAGTAGGGTTCGCAGGCGAACTCCACCCTAGGGTTTTGAATTCTTTCGGAATAGAACTACCGGTTTCATTGGCCGAGATATACATTGACGGGTTTGAAAAATGAATTGTGAAATATGTGGTGCGTTTGAAGAGAACCTTTTCAGGACCGAAGTCGAGGGGGCAGTAATGAACCTCTGCAAAAACTGTTCAAAATACGGAAAAGTTATAGGGGATTCTGTTCAGGCAAGCAGCCAAGTACAGAGAAAGGCTGAAAGTGAAAGCCAGCTTAGATATGATTATTTAAATGAGATAAAGCATGCGCTGAATGAAAACGGGCTTTCAATCGAAGAAGTATCGGAAAGCATAAGATGTTCTCCAAAAGACCTAAAAAAGGTAGTAAACGGAGAAATGCTGCCGGATAAAAATATAACCGAAAAGCTTGAAAAATTATTAAAGATATCTCTATATGAAATTGATTTTGTTTCCGACTCAGCTTTCAAAAAAGACACAGATGAATTGTCATTTGGGGATGTTGTTGACATCAAGAGAAGTAAAAAATAAATGTAGCAGAGGTAACGAAGCGGTCAAACGTGTAAGGCTTAGGACCTTATGGCTTAGGCCTTCGAGGGTTCAAATCCCTCCCTCTGCATTTCTTTTATGCAAAAAGCCCAATGATAAACTTAAATACTAAAATTTGCTTATCTTCTTTAGTATTAAGATTAAGTTGTGAGGTGTGAACATGGTAAATCTTCCGTTTGATAATTTCTTGAATATATTCAAGAAGAATGTAAATGTGGATTCCTCCAATCAGGGAAATGACTACGTTGAATTAGAGGTTGAGCAAGGGGACAAGCCTATGGCTAAAATATACGTGAAATACTACAATCTCAATAAGTTTGAGGACGCGAGTGCCATATTAAATGACATTCGTTCCGGGTATACATTATCCTTCATAAAGATCAAAGAGATAAGGGAAAAAGGAGGAGTAGATGAGCTAAAAAGAACGATTTCTAAATTAAAGAAAAGCGCAGATGCTGCAGAAGCACAGATAATCGGCGTAGATGAAGATTATCTTTTAGTAGTGCCTGATTTTGTAAAGGTTGAAAAAGGAGAAGTATTGAGCAGTCAAGACAGCAAGGTTTAACCTACTCGGAATTTTCTGCTTCTTTCGAATAATAAGCAGAGTTTATAGCTCCCATATCTGAGTCTTTTGTTATACTCAGCATAGTAAGCGACTTAACTGGATTAGCATCTTCCTTTTCTCCGTCGATTTTTACGGTATTAAATGAAAATGAAAGATCTTCAAAAAATTCTGCGGCACTTTTATCGATTCCTACTACGCTTGGCTTTGCAGTATTAAGTATATCTTTAACCTCGCTTAAGTTCTTTACCCTGTGTACCTGCACAGAATTATTTATTATTACTGCTACTATAATTCTGCCCTGATTTACCGCTATTCCCGCTCGTGTCATATATTTTTATAAGGATAAGCTCCTCGAAGAAAAAATTAACCGAAGATAACTTCTCAAAGCTAAGTCTTAAACGCTTTATCTCCTTATATACTTTATCCGTATCATAAACGGTTGACAGGATGATAAATGCATTTCCCCTGTCTTTAAGGTGTGCTTTTAGTGAATGTATTAAGTCCATAGTGAGTTCACTGCCTTCCTTTCCGCCGCTTAAAGCATGGTTTACCCACTTGCTTTCCTTTTTTTCTGGCAGATAGGGCGGATTTGCGTATATAACATCAAATTTTCTATTTCCAAGAGAAGAGAATAAGTCTGACAGTATGCATTCAACGTTTTTAATCCCATTCCTCTTTGCATTGTATTTTATTGCCTTTATCGCATAAGGGTTTATGTCTGCAAATGTAATCTTCTCGGCTCTATCCGCAGCATTTAATCCTATTATGCCGCTGCCTGCAAACATGTCAAGTACTTCACCATGTGCGTATTTTACTGCGGTCAAAAGAAGAAAGCTGTCTTCGGCAGGAGGGTAAACCCCTTTGAATTCCTTTATGTACACCATATCGAAACACTTATTAACAATCAATACTAGATTAAATGATAAATATGAAAGGATTCAGGAACTATTTATTGCTTGCTTTATTGATAGTGCTTTTGATCGGGTTTATTGCAGCTGGAAAAACTTCTCCTGCTTACAAAGCACCGGTAGTTCATACCATAAACTGCAATTCCGTTAATCTCGGATTTAGCTATACTGCAAGTGCTAATGTAAAAGCACCTGAAAACACTAACACATTTTTTACCATAGGAGTAAATAACACTGGCAATGTAACTGAAGATATTGCTTTGACTGTAAAACCGTCTGAAAGCGTGCCATTTTCTGTCCAAGTTGCTAATTCTACAGAGCTTAATGTTAGTACAAGAGGATACACAAGTTTTGGAGTTTACTCTCCCTCAAAAATAGGAAATTATTCAGTTGTCGCAAACCTGTCGGCGAGTTATCTTAACTGCGTAAATTATAAGATAATACCTATAAACGTAACAGTGGTAAACTCTACCAGTTAATGGAAAATCAGGTAATAAAGGATACTGAGATTAAGGAGATAAAAGAAGACAATGCAAGAATCAGGTTCGTCGGAAAAGTGATTTCATTTGATGATAAAACCGGCGTGTTTGAGGTAGAAGATGGTGATCAAAGAATCACATGCCTTCCAAATTATCAGGAAAATGTGAAGTTAGAATCTGCAGAGTTAGTTCTTGTTACTGGAAGAAGCATTGCCGCGGATTCATCTTTTGAGGTAAGGGCAGACAAGACGGAAAAGATAAATATAAATGATTACAATAATTACAAAAAGTATTTAATAATAAGAAATGATCTATTAAGTAGCAATGGAAGCTGAATTCAAGGATGCAGAAGTTTTTAAGAAGATGATGGACACAATAGGCAGTTTAATGTCTGATGTTTCTATAGACTTTAATGAAGAAGGATTTGCAATAAAAGCAATGGATCCTGCTAACATAGCAATGGTCCTTTTTGAGGCTAAAAAATCCATATTTTCGAATTTCAACATAGAAAAGCCTGTAAAAATATCCGTTTCATTGGATGATCTAAATGGCATACTTAGACTGGCCAAGAAAGAGGATAAGATAAAGATGTCAGATTCGAAGAACAGGCTGATAATAGATATAAATGGCAGGAACAAGCAGCACTTTGGTATACCTTTAATAGATGAGAATTATACTGCACAGAAGATACCTCAGCTTAAGTTTACTGCAGAGGTTACTGTTTTAAGTTCTCTTATAAAGGATTCTGTAAAAGCGGCTTCCTTAGTTGACGATTCAATATACTTTACGGTTGACCGGCCCAGATTCATAATAAGTTCAAAAAGCGAAGAAAAGGAGTTTTCACAGGAGTTATCAATAAACGATAACAAGGAGATATTTGATTTAAAGTCCGAATCAACGACAAGGTCAAAGTACTCAATAGACTATCTTTCAAAGTTTATGTACGCCGTTGATCCAGAGAAGCCTATAAAACTTTCATTTTCAAACAATTATCCTCTTAAGATGGATTATGAAATAAATTCAGATGCAGTGATGTCGTTTATTCTTGCAAACAGGCTTGAGTAATTAGAAAACGTAAAGTTCATCTTCGTATAAGTCTATGTCTTTAAGAAGAGCGGGTAGTGAATGGAAGTCTACTGCCAGCACCTTTTCTCCACCTTCTTTATGCATTAGCAATGAATTTGTTTTGTTTTTTGTAACCAGCAGTATTATGTTCTTTTTTTTCTTTTCCCCTTCCTTCTCAATAAAATTGTTGGCCCTTATCAGTTGGCTTTTCACAAATTCCCTTTCTTTCTCAGGCGGTATATATGAATGGTTTTTGCAGTCCACAAAAAATCTTCTGTTTTTATCCTGTGCTATAAAATCAATCTGAAAACGCCTGTAAGTCTTAAATCTTATGTCCCGGTCTACTGCATAATCAAATTTTTCAAATATGTCAGCAGTATCATTTTCGAACTTTTTCCATTGATTACTGTCTTTCTTAAATTCCGTTCCGAAATACATAAGATATATAAAAGAGGCATATTAATAAATTGTATCAAGCATCGGTAGTCCAGTGGTAAGACACTACCCTGCCACGGTGGAGACCCGGGTTCGAATCCCGGCCGATGCATTACCTTTTCTGTTTTTTTAGCATAATCTTTATGTAGATCCAGCTTTCCAGGTTTTTTATCGGTCTTGTTATTGAGCCTTCTCCGAATATAGAGAGCAAAAGAAGAACCGCAGAAACAGCAGTTATTATGTATATGAATGGATAAAGTATATTCATATAACCGAGTATAGCGGATATTATTATAGTTACAATAAACCCTACTTCCTTTCTGTAAAAGTAAGTTATTCCTACGCCGGCTATTATCATTGCAAAGAACAGGTATGCGATGTAAGGATTTGTCTGCACCATCGAATTTATCATTATGTACAGTATATTTGTCATAAAAGTTTTAGCTTTGCGGTTATTCTGTTTATTTCGTCTGTATAATAGGGCCCTATTCCGATTGCAGTTTCAGTTCCGGGAGGAACCTGCGTTTGACCGGCATCTTTTACGACCTGAAATGGTATGCCGCTTCTTTTAAGCTTATTTTTCAGTTCCTCAAATTCATCCTGTTCGTTTACCTTCAATACTATTTTTGTTTCACCTTCTGCTAACCATTTTTTGGCTATTTCCGGATAATTTTTTTCAGTATTAAGAAAGCTCATAAGACTTGCATGAGAGCCCTGTGCTACCAATTTTCCTGCTCCCATCTTCAGGTCTTTCCTTAGTATTATAACCTGTTTTATATCTTTTTCCATATATTATCTATAACAGAAACATATAAATATGAATCTGATAATAAACTAACAAATGGCAGAAGAGTTAGTTGAAACGGGAAAGAATTTTTGCATATCCTGCGAAAGAGATATATCAATAATAGATGATTCTGTGGTGTTCAACTGCCCTAATTGCGGTACCAAGATTTCAAGGTGCGGAAAATGCAGGGGAAGAGGAGTGAATTACACCTGCAAAGTATGCGGTTTTGTGGGGCCTTAATATGGGAAAGGTAGTAATAAAAATAAAGGCGCTTCCGAAAGATACTTCTTCTAATTTAGATGATGTATCAGAAAAAATAAAATCATTTCTTTCAAAATACGGTTCAATATACAAAGTGGAAGTGCAGCCCTTGGCATTCGGCTTAACAGTGATAATGATAACACTTGTAGCAGACGAAGAACAGGGAACTTCAAAGATCGAAGAGGCATTTGCGTCATTCACTGATGCAAGTCTGAGCATATCAGAAGTAAGCAGAGCACCGGATTTCTGATTATTTTAGATTATTTGCTTCTTCCAAAAACAGATTCTTAAATTTCTCCTTATCTTTGTAATCTATAGAGCCACCGGATGCCTTATCATGCCCTCCGCCCTCACCTTTCATCTTTTTGAATATATTGTTAAGCATTGCAGGCAATTTTATATCTACACCGTTTGCCCTTAAGTTAAGACGCATAGTTCTTCCGTTTATTTTTGTCATGAAAACAAGGACATTACCGTAGTATTCCTTGTCAAAACTGAGCTCAGTAACAAGTGTGGATGAATACCTCTTCTTTTTCTGGTCCAATTCATAAAAGTATATTCTTCCTAATCTCTGGGCGTTCTCCCTGAAATCTTTTTTCAGTTTTTCAAGTTCTTCTCTTACTTTTTTGTCTGCAAAAACAAGTTTTTGATTATTAAGAACGTCGGCAATAGAATTACTATTAATTATGATTCCCAGAGCTTCATCTGCACCTTCTCTATTGTATAAAGTAGTCATTGAGCCTATCATTCCGGCAGCTTTCCCAAAGTCATTGTCGTACATAAAATCATCCTTTCCTATTTTTACTCCATATTTTTCCGCCGTCTTTTTAACAAAATCGGAATTTTCCTTTCCTCCGGAATCTCCCACTAGGCCTATTGCGGCAGCCCAGTCAAGTTCTTTTATTTCCTGTTCGAATATTCTGTAAACAAGCAGCGAACAGGGGGTATAAGTAAGATCGCCCCAGATTTTTGGATTTGAATATGCCGGCAAATCAGCATTTATTATCTGATGATGGTCTATTATACAAAGGTTCTTATCCTTGAACAGTTGCAACTGGTCTTCCCTTATCTGCATATCACATACTATTATGTTCTTGCTGTATTCCTGCATGTCAATATTTTTGTAGTCCTCATAGTTAGTAGGCCTGTAATAGTAAACTCCTTTGTTCATTTTTTTTAGGGCAGCAGTAAGCAAGGCTGCACTTACTATTCCATCCGTATCAAGATGGTAAAAAACAGTAAAATCATTGTTTTTCGATATGAAATCTCTTACACTCTCTATGCTTTCTTTTTTCTTAATCTCATCCATAAGAATATCTGCAGATTATATTACTAATATTTATATGTTCAGTTCGCGAACTTTTTAAGTAAATTATCAAGCAAACGATTATATCTTGATCCGCCATCTGTCTGCATAGTATTTCTTATTCCTTGCAGGGGTATAAGCCTGTACTTTAAGTAAGAAGTTCCTATAGTTGTATCGGTAGGTATGTAAAGTTCACTTATTCCCTTTGTGTAATTTGGCTTATGTATTATGTAACTTTCGAAGTAAGTTTCATTTTCAAGTGCAGGCACTGTAATTGCTGCCATAGTTTTCCATTCTTCATCCTTCTTTTTTAATGCAAATTTTATTCCAGGTTCATGACAATCGCCTGCCATTGCTATATCAACCAGATCTTTTCCGGTGTTCTTAACGGTATTCATAAGAGATGTTCTTGCATCTACTCCACCTCTATAACCCGCACTGTGCATCTGCAGCAGTCCATATCTATCCAGGTATGGTGTTTCTCCCCTCAAAAGGTAATCGTCCACGTAAACAACTTCTTTAGTGCCGCTGTTTTCGAGCTTTGGTCCTATCATCCTGCCTTCGCTTCCGTTTCCAGTAGCTCTTTCAAAATGGTTTCCGCCAACGACATATGCCTTTTCAAATAAAGACCCCAATGGTTTAAGATATCTGTCAAGTCTCTTCTCCTGTTGGCCCAGGTCTATATCTGAATTGCCGTAAACTACTTTATGCAATTCAGACATGAAATTGCTCCTTGCCCTATCCTTGTCATTATCATTTAGTATGTCCTCAAGCTTTCCTAAAAATTCCTCTGGGCTTGGGGCTCTTGGCAAAGACATTTTAGTTCTCTGTGCCTTGTCGTTTCCGCCGTCTACCATGTCACCGCCTACAAACAATATCCTCTTGTCTTTTGGTACCTGGCTTTTATTTATTATTTCCGGAATTTTTTCCATTGCTTCGTAATCTGATGCGGCATTTCCAACATGCCAGTCCGATATCTGGACCATCTCATAAAGTGATCCTTTAGTCTTTTCTTTGTCTATTCTGTACGGGTTTATACCTTTTTTAATTCCGCCTATGTCAATGTGTTCTATTTCAACGCTTTTGTCACCGTAAACTGATAATAATGATATTCCGCTGTCTTCAAACTGTGACAGCCTTTTTGACACATCAGTCTTGTTTAGACTGGCCCTTAGTTTGAACTGCTTGTCTATGTCCATCAGTGGACCCTGATTTAATATCAATACAGGGTCTTTCCTGCTTTGATAATCCAAAGCAGTGAATTCAGTAGCAGATCCTCTGCCCGTTATGTAAATGTCTGCAAGTCTGCCATACTGTGCATCCAAATTAGCGTAATCTACTATCATATTTATATTTCTGTCGCTTGGCTTTCCTTCGTTTAATCCTGCAGTAAGTGCATTTATTGCATGGAAAACCTTCACTTTGAAACCATTTATCAGTATTTCTGCATCGGGATTGTTGTCTTCCTTTTCACCCAAGAAATTTTCGAATCTTTTGTAGACTTTTATGTTGTCTTCATTTTTGCCGCCGTTTAATACCATGTTAATCAGGTGCAGATATATGTCATTTGCTTTGTCCTTTATGCCTTTTTTATCAGAGGTCTTCCACTGAGAAGCCTTAAATTTATAACTTTCAGGTATTATTGACATTATTCTTTCTATTTCATCAGGCATTTTATCTTCAAGTTTGTTCTGTTTCTTATTCTTCTTGTTTATTTTCATCTTTTCTTCTTCTTTGTTGTTTCTTCTGCTTAGCCTTTCCAGTGCCTCGATTATCATCTTTACATTTTTGTAATCGGTAACACCGTAGATATAGTATATAGGTACGTTCCTTTTCTTTGCCTCGTATGCTATGCTTTTCATTTGAATCTTTGCAAGCCTTGCAGCTTCTGTTAAATCATCAATGGAGTCTGAATCGTTTTTACCACGTTTTACTTCGTTGTATATCTCTTCTCCGTATTTTTCCTTTAATCTGTCTTCAACTAAATCCAGCCTTTCTCCCCTTAATCTGCTGTATTTATCGGGAATATACGCTAAGCCACCATTTATTACTATTCCATCGATTTTTCCTTCATAGTTCTTTATTATCTGGCCAAGATTGTTTAATACATCTTTATTGCTTAATTTGGTTGCAAGCTCTAATTCGGACATAACAAGAAGTCTTAATTTCGAATCAGAAGCATCATTTGGTTTTATTATTTCCTCAAGTGTTTTATCCCCCATAATGTACCCCTCCTGTTAATAGATGGATTTTTCCTTTTATAAATTAAAGTTGAGTATTACTATAGTATTACTAAATTTCGCTGAAGCCTGTGTACTTTCTAAGCACGTCCGGAATAATTATAGTTCCGTCTTTCTGTTGATAAGTATCAATTATCGCTATCATTGTTCTTTGAATTGGCAGCCCTGTTCCGTCTAAAGTGTAAACATAATCTTTATTTCCTTTTTTATCCGCATATTTTATATTTAATCTTCTTGATATCCAGTCTGTTGTATTGTCAAACGATCCTACTTCCCTGTATTTTTCCTGAGAGTAAAGATAAGCTTCTATGTCATACTGTTTTACATCCCTAACGCCCATATCTCCTGTAGAGCAGCTTACTACCCTGTATGGTATATTTAGCTCTTTCCAGATCTCTTCGATATTTCCAAGCATTTCTTCATGGAAGCGTTTTGAATCTTCAGGCTTGCATAGTACTATCTGCTCCGTCTGATCGAATTGGTGCAGCCTAAATATTCCTTTTGTGTCTTTCCCATGCGCTCCCGCTTCCTTTCTGAAAGCAGGGCTTACTCCTACCATTTTTATAGGTAACTCTTCCTCAGGTATTACTTCATTTGAGTATTGTGCTATCATAGGGTGCTCGGTTGTAGAGATAAGAAAACGTTCTTCTTCCCCCTCTTCTTCTACGCCTGTAACCTTGTAAAGCGCATCTTCAAATGTTGCCATGTGTGCTATTCCGCTGTATATATCTCTTCTTATCATAAAAGGGGGTATGATTGGTGTATAACCCTTTGAAGCTATCTTTTGGATTGAGTACATCTCTAATGCAAGCTCTAATTGTACTAGTTTTCCTCTTATAAATACGAACCTGCTGCCCGCAATCTTTGCTGCTTTTTCAACGTCCAAAAGCCTTCTTTCCTCACCAAGATCAATATGGTTTTTAGTGGCAAAGTCTCTTTTTTTGATTTCTCCAAATTTTCTTATTTCAACATTGTCATTGTCATCCTTACCTTCAGGAGCCTCAGCACTTACAACATTAGGCAGCCATAAAAATAGATTTTTCGCTTCTTCTTCATATTTTGCTATTTCATCTTCCTCTGTTTTTATCTGCTGCATTATCTCTCTTACGTTTTTCCTTTCTTGTTCTTTCTCTTCTGTCTTATCTTTATTTTCAGCGAATTCTCTGCTTATTGTATTTCTTTTGTGTCTTAGTTCGTCTACTTCGCTTCTCTTCTTTTTAATAAGCTGATTTAATTCGATTAATCTGTCAACAGGGTTTTCTATTGGAGGCGTTAAAAACCTCTTTTTTATAGAGGACAAAAGTTCATCTCTATGCTCATTTACATAATTTAAATCGTAATTCATATGGAAATATTATAATTTATCAATAAAAGCTTTTTTGTTTGATTTTAAATAAGCTTTTATATTTTATCTGTAATTTCTAGTAATTATGGGCCCGTGGTCCAGCGGTTATGACGTCTGCTTGACGTGCAGAAGACCAAGGGTTCGAATCCCTTCGGGCCCACTATTTTTCTGTTGTCAGCTTCGTCCTCGCCTTCTATAACAAAAATAGATCCTTCTTGCAGTAGTCTGTGAAATCCATGCTTTATTCGAGCCATTTCATACAATAAATAACATTGCCAATTTATGCT
>JAMCSP010000027.1 GCA_023378865.1 Candidatus Parvarchaeota archaeon
ATTAACTGCTTCTGACTGGAGGGAGTTTATTTTTTATGTTGAAAAATTCGGTAATCCAAGCTTTTCGAGGAAAGCTGGATTTTTGCTTGAGTTGCTTTCCAAAAAAATAAAAATTTCAATTCCAGATTTTGTGTTTAGTAAATTAAATGTTGGAAATCAAATTACAAAATTAGGCTCTGGCAAAGAAGGTAAGTTTATTAAAAAGTGGAAATTGGTAAATTATATTGGAGATGGTGATCTTTTTGGGAGGTTATTCTATGGATAATAACATATACAGAGAAATTGCTTCTGAACGTGGGCTGCCGTTAAATTTTGTTGTAAAGGATTATTATAAAGTGTGAGCGGGAAAACCTACGATTTAAATCGTGGGATGAAAGCGAACTCAAAAATAGAAAACATAAATAATATAAGAGGTAAAATAACAATATGCTGACAGCATACAGATTCAGGTTGTACCCAAATGAAAAACAGCAAGAGCTGTTTTCAAGATACTTTGGCTGCAGCAGAGTAGTATGGAACAAAGCGTTAGAGTTGAGAGAAAGCTATTACAAAGAGCATAAAAACGATAAGCAAAAGAAAGGATTGAATTACTACGACACTGCCAGATTTTTAAGGGAATTGAAGCAGAAGGAAGAATACAAATGGCTGAAAGAAGCCAACTCACAATCATTGCAGCAGACATTGATGGATTTGGACAAAGCATTCAATGCTTTTTTTAAAGGCATATCAAAATATCCAAAATACAAGAAGAAAACAAATAAGCAATCATTTAGAGTTCCACAGTTCTTCAACTTTACTGACAATTTACTGTACCTTCCTAAGATGGGAAAAGGGATAAGGATGGAGATTCACAGGGAATTCCCAAGAGGTAAAGTGAAGCAATTAACAGTAACAAAAACACCAACAGGCAAGTACTTCGTTTCCTTAGTAGTGGACGACAGAAAAGAAACACCTCAAAAAGTGCAAATAACGAATGATCCAGACAAAAGCATAGGCATTGACATGGGATTAAAGGACTTTGCAATATTGTCTAACGGTATAAAGATCAGTAACCCAAAGTTTCTGCAGAAATCAGAGAAGCTTTTGAAAAGAAGGCAGAAACAGCTATCAAGGAAGCAAAAAGACAGCAAAAACAGAGCAAAAGCAAGGATAAGCTTGGCTAAGATATATGAAAGAATAACAAATCAACGTAATGATTTCATACACAAGGTATCAACAGCGATAACCAAGCGGTTCGATACAATAGTGGTAGAAACCTTGAACATCAAGGGAATGAAGAAGAACCACAACCTGGCAAAGGCAATAAGCAATGTGAGCTGGAGCAGATTCTTTGAATTCATAAAGTACAAGGCAGAGAAGCAGGGAAAGAACATAATAGAGATAGGAATGTTTGAAAAGTCGTCAAAGACATGCAGTGTATGCGGGCATGTCAATAAAGGTTTGACGTTAAAAGAAAGAGAATGGACATGCACAGATTGCAATACACTCCTGGACAGGGATATAAACGCAGCAATAAACATAAGAAATTTCGGTCTTAATCAAATAGGACTGAAGTCAATACCCTCGGACAGAGGGGAATTTAAGCCTGTGGAGAATTCTCTGACGGCGGAACTTGCTAAGATGAAGATCAAAGCAAGGTCTACAAGCCATGATCCAGAGAAGCAGGAACTATACGCTATGAAGAAGTTAAAACTTTTAATAGGAGCTGGAAGCCCATGAATTCATTCATGGGAGGACGTCACACTAACTGGAGGAACCGCAATAAACAAGGTCTATCTTGGAGAAAAGGCCAGGTTTTCGGAAGATGCAGACTTTGAAATTGCCGGCAAAAAAGATATACGTTCGGTTATAGCCCAAATCGATGTCATACGCGCTAATTCAAGCGATTTTTTTAAAACGGAAAGGAGGCTTTTGAAGATATATAGCCAGGTTGACTTCTTCTATGAAACTTCGAATAATTTTTCGGATAAGGTCCGTTTGGATGTTGCTTTTAACGAATCCGGAGAAAAATCTTCATATCAAAAGGTAAATGAGATAACCTCCCAGTTTAGTCAGGAAAGGGTACATAATCTTTATGTTTATAAACTGGAGGAATTACTTGCGAGAAAGCTTTACGCAATGTATAACAGAACTGAAGGCAAGGATTTATACGATTTCTTTTATGGCGTTCAAATAGTTGATAGCAGTAAGCTTTACAATGCGATTGAAAGGTTTTTTAAAAGAAAGTCTTTATTAATCGAGAAAGTTCTGCCGGCAATAGTTGATAAGCTTAGAAGCACAGAAGAAGATTACATTGCGGCGAAGGTTAACAATTACATACCGTTTCAATTCAGGCCAAAAAGCTGGAAAATTCTGTCTAATTCTATAGCTGATTTTATAAGCAGGCTTACAAAGTAACAAAAAACAGTCTTTTGCACTTAAGAATCAACTGTTTTTTTAATTATGTTTTTTATTTTGTTCTTTAGTTCTGCGGATTCATTTTCGCTGTTTTCAAGCCTAAAATCGGAGAGCTTTTCAGTTTCCTTAAGGTTAAATATTTTTCTCTCGTTTCTATCGCCGTTTAAAAATTCTCTATATGACGCAGGTGCATCAATCCTTTTCCTGTCCATTGTACGCTTAAACCTTACTTTTACGGGAGCATAAACGAATATGTTGTAAAACCTTACGCCTTTCTGCCTCTTAAAGAAAAGAATATCATTTGGGAACCGTATGCCTGCTATTGCAACCCTGTCTTTTTTCACGCTTTTTATCCTCTTCATGCATAGTTCCATAACATAATCCTTACCATATTTTTTTCTGAGTATATCCTGGAGTTTCTGCTGTTCTTCCCTGGAAATCTTCCCTTTTTTCATCTTTGAAAGTTTCTCTCTTATTATGTCCCCGGGAGAAATCTTGTAGAAGCCGTATTCTTTTGTCAAAATATCTGCTATGTAATCCTTACCGCCGCCCGGCAAAGAGGATAAGCCGATAATCAGGATATCTTTTTTCACTGTTTATAATGGAAATTTTATAATAAAAATCTTTAATAAGCTATGGAAAAAGTACTTATTGGAATTTCATTCATATAATAATAGATGGAAGGTTCTTCCGAAGCTGAAAGCAAGCTTGAGATATTTCTTTCGCAGAGCCAGTTTAAGAAACAGGTTGACTCTTTAGGCTCAGACGTTTTCTCCCTGCTGTTGGACATGTATCAGGAAGGAAAGTTAGACAAAAGCATAAGAAACATGTTCCCGGCAGAAAAGAAGCAGGAATTCGATGAAATAGCAGAAGAATTAAGTGAAAAGAACAGAAATTATAGAAAAAAGATGTATAGCTACTTAATGAACACAAAAAATTACAGAGTAAAGGATATTTTCGGAGAGGTGTATGGCTCTGTAATGGAAATGAAGAACGCCATCATAAGCAAAAGCGGCTACAGCTCCATTTACAGAAATTTCATAAATGCGCAGTTCGAGGAGTCATTGCTGGAAGCAGAGGGCGATGATTTTTTCTACATCAGTAAAAGAAGGTTTACACCAAAAGACAAAGAAGAGGAGCTTATCTGGGTTTTCGGCAAAGTGGTTGAATTGCTTTACGGAGTTAATAATGGCTGACATGGAAAAGCCCTTAACTATGAAGAAACTTGAAGCGCTGCTTTCAAATTCCCAGGTAAAGGCACAGTTTTTCAGTTTAGGCTACGGTGTTTTCACAGTCTATTCCAAAGCTTACAAAGAGTATGGCAATTTCTATGATTATACCGATCCAAGCGGAAAAAGATACAATGACTTTAAGGAGGCAGACGATGACGTAAGATACATAAACACAAAGAACGGGGGAAAAGCATTGCTTAAATACTGGTTCGAAAATAATAAAGATTACATTAATAGAAAACTTTTCGGAAGGTTTTACAATAGAGTAAATTACCTTGAAGGAATGCTGATTGAAAACAAGTTATTGCAGGAATTTGTTTACAGTGAATTGATCACTGAATTCCTTGCAAATCTCTCATCTGATAAAAGCTTCAAGAAATACAATTTTAAGGAGTTTAATGACGGCAGGGAAAAAATCCTGCCTGCTTACATAGAAGCTTTGGAATCAGTTTACAGGCTTTACGTTCAAAAGGCCCTGAAATGATCATTTAAGGCGCAATGCATCCAATACATGGGGAGCGTGTGTCTCTACCCTAAACCTCTTTCTCAGGTAGCTGGAAAGCTCCAGTATCTTACCCTCTTCGCCGTGTCCTATTATTATTTTCCTTGGCCTTGGTCTTATGTCGTTTACGAATCTTTCAAGCTGTTTTCTGTCTGAATGGCCTGAGAAACCCTCTATGGAATAGACAAGTGCGCTTACAGAGAAATGCCTCAATTTTCCGTTAAGTTCTACGTCTACCTCTCTTCCGCCGTTTTGTATTGTCCTTCCCAGAGTCCCGACACCCTGGTAAGAAACTAAAACTATTGCATTCTTTGGATCCTCACAAAGATTTGCAAAGTAGCTAACTGCCGGGCCGCCGTTTAACATACCGGAGGTTGCAAGTATAATTGCAGGCCCGCCTGCAAGAACCTGCTGCCTTTCTTCCTCGCTCACAGTGTGTTTGAATATTGGCGATAAAAACGGATTATTATTGTGCGCTATTATTCTATTTCTTGTTTCGCTGTTCATGAACTCAGGGTAAACAGTGTAAATCGCAGTTACATCCCAGAGCATTCCATCCACTATTACAGGGGCTTCCGGCAAAAGCCCATAGCGCTGCCATTCCTCTATAAGAAGCATAAGCTCCTGCGCTCTTCCTACCCCCAGTACAGGTACAAGCACTTTTCCGTTGTTTGCTATTGTTTTGCTTATTATATCGAGGAAGAATTGCTCTGTTTCTGCTCTTGAAGGCTGCGTATCAGACTCTCCGCCATAAGTACTTTCCATTATAAGTGTTTCAACCCTCTCAAACTGTGTCTCTGCCCTGTTCAATGTCTTTGAATTATCGTACTTGAAATCTCCGGTGTAAAGAACGTTGTAGAAACCGTTTCCTATGTTCAAATGAATCATTGCTGATCCCAGAATGTGACCTGCATTATGCAATGTTATCCTTATGTCAGGGGTAATATCTGTAACTTCATGGAAGGGCAGCGTTATTGAGTGTTTAAGCATTTCTTTTACATCGTCAACATCAAACAATAATTTGGAGTTTGTCCTGCTTGCCAGGTTTATGTAATCCAGATGAAGCAGGGTCATTACATCCCTGGTGGGAGCGGTTGAGTATACCGGGCCCTTATAACCGTATTTGTAAAGCGCAGGAAGAAAACCGCAGTGATCCAAGTGACTGTGCGTTATAACTACTGCTGCCAGTTTTGAAATGTCGAATTCCGGAGCATCTACCCTTGGAACAGGCTCCTTCGGATTGCTTACATCAACTCCCACATCCAAAAGGACGGAACTTATAGGGGTTTGTACCAATACTGCAGATCTTCCAACGTGCCTGAATGCACCCAGGGCGCTTATCCTCACCCAGTACTTGTCGTCAACTTCAAATTTGGAATTATATATGCTTTCTCCTATTTCATTAAGCATTTTTCTCCTGAATTTTGAATTGTCGTAAAGCATTTCCCTTATGGCCTTTACTATGTCGGATTTTATGAGAGGAGAACGCGCAAGTATAACGGACCAGCCGGTTTCCTCCTTTATTTTGTTTATCCCTGCTTTTCTGTCTCCGGATAGGATTTCCGGCCTTTCAGCTTCTATGGTTACAATGCTTCTTGGTTCATCAAACCAGAAATCAGTTATGTGGGCCTCCCCAAAATCCATCTTTCTTATCTTTTCCTCTGCCTCTTTTTCATTTAGAAGGAGGGAAGGATCTAATCTTACCTCTACTCTTTTCTTCTCTTTGCTTACAAGGTTTCTTATAATTTCAGTGTTATCAAGAAAGAAGTTTCTGTTTTTTGTGTATATGACTATGTTTGAAACCTCAAAGTTTATGTCTTCTATAAGCGATTTATCAGCTATAAATTCTGTTATTTCTTTTTTTATGTCCATATTAGTTTAAAGTATTTACCATAGGCTAAAATCCAAATGCAGTCAGTTTATCCCATAAGATAAATGAAAGATATACTTACTTGCTTACTACTTTCTGTATCTCTTCATCTGAAAGTTTCTTGTAGCCTTTCTTGTTTATTACTGCTATGTCTATTCCTTCTCCCGTGTACACATCCCTTTTTATTGAAGAGGATATCGCCTTATATGCCAGTTTGACTGCTTCTTCTTCGGTCATGTTATCTTTATAATCTCCTTCTAGTACACCCAAAGCAAATATTCCGCCGCTGCCCGTTACAGTGAATTTGTCCTTCCCCTGACCGCCTGCTTCGTCTATAGAGAAAAGCTTCGGCTCGTTATCGTACCCGCCGATTATAAACTCACCGTATATCAAGTTTAAGGAAAGTCTTTTATTGAAAAGTATTGCGCTCAGCAAGCTTACCGCTCCGTCAGTATCCAATTTTGAACCGGACCTTATTTCATAAAGTGTAAGTTCTGATCTCATTAGCCTTACCATTGCCTGCAAATCAGCGACCATGCCTGCAGTGGTTATGCCTATCCTGTCGCTTATAGCCATTACTTTTTCTGCATTTTTGTTAGCCACTATATGATCTGCAGTCGCTCTTCTATCCGCTGCTAGGATTACTCCATCTTTGTACACTAATCCCAATGTCGTCGTTCCTGTTTTTACTATGCTCATATAAGAATCTTAGTATTTTATTTACATTTCCTAATGACTTTGTTAGTATTTAAACTTTTCTTAAATAGTTAATTTTATATATGTGAATTAAGCTAAGTATTAAACTGAGAATAGTTTAATAGGATATATGAAAGCAAGAACCTCATTTACAATTGACGCAGATGTAGTTGCGAAGCTTGACTCTCTAGTTGATAATATCTACTACAGATCGAAGAGCGAAGCTGTTGAGGACATACTCAGGAAATACTTTGAGAAACAGAACACTGCGATAATTCTTTGCGGAGGGGAATTTACTGTCAATGGAACAGATTATTACAGGCCCCTAGTCAAGATAGGTGAATCTACAGTCATAGAAAGAATTATTTCAAAGCTGAGGGTAAATAACTTCAGGAACATAATGATATCCGGTAAGACTGAGCTTTTGAAGCAGATATTTTCGATACTGAAAAATGGAGAAGGCTATGGGGTTGACATAAAGTACATAGATGACAATAACTTAAAAGGAAGCGCTAAGGCACTTGAAAGAGTAAAGCAGTATGTTGGCACAACTACCTTGTTTGTAACGGGCGATTCAATATTTGACATTGACTTAAGGGACATGCTTAAATTTCACATGGCGCATAACAGCCCAGCTTCCATGGCAATATACATGCCTACTGACGTTTCATTTCCGACAAGGGACAGGGTCACATTGAAAGGAAGCAAGATACTTACATATGAAAAACTGCCGGATCCAGTAAATTCAAAGCTGATACCAACTTCTATTTTCCTTTTGGATCAGGATGTTTTCAAATACATTCCGCCTGGTGATTTAGAATGGAACATAAAGACAGATTTATTGCCATTACTTGCAAAAGATGGTTTGCTTTTCGGTTACATATACAACGGCGGATGGCTAAGCATAAAGACAAAGGAAGACATTGAAACGGCAAAGAAGCTTCTTGAAAAGTAGTTCCTGTTATTTCTTTTAACGGTACAGAAATGCTTAAATCTTACATTTACTTATCTTTTCTATGGAATTCAAGGATATCGCTGAACCAGTAGAAAAAATAACAAGAGAAGGCTCAAGGAATTTTATAAAGATAGGACTTACAAAAGGCGTGGAAGGAGAAAAGGAAATAACGTTCATAAGCATAAAAAAAGGATATACTACAGATAAAGACGGGAAGGAAGAAGAAAGAATAAAGACAAGCCTAACCGTTAATTTCGATGAACTGCCATTACTTATAGAAGCACTGCAGAACTTCAAGAACAAACTTGAATCCGGCAGCTTTTCCTAATCACAGGTTTAGGTAACTTATTAGTTTTATTTCAGGATACGACCTTATCTTTTCGTTGATAAGATTAACTTTTTCTATGTCCTTCTCCCTTTCCTTGTTAAGTGATGACTTCGATTCCGGGTCAAATCTACCAGGATGAACTATTATCTCATAGCTTTTTCCTTCTTCCATATTTTTAATGTAATCATAAATCTCTTCTATACTGTGATTTGTCGCGAAGAATGCCTTTTCACTGGTATGTTTTCCGATTTTATTAATGCCAAGATTCCTTACTGCTATCCCCATATCATTCCCAAATTTTATTATCTCTGCCGCAGCCTTCTCCATAAGTTTGTATCTTGGCATGTGTATATCGAAATGTGATGGAGGGAAACCAAAGATATTAAGAAACAGAGAGTACTGCTGTTCTATTTGACTTTTCAAGTTTCCATTTTCATCCATTTCGAAATGTATTCCTATGCTTGTATCCTTTTTTCTAAGGGTTTTCAGTTCTTCGATTTGTTTATCCTGTTTGTAGTCAACTCTATTTACCATGACAGTAGTAGACTTTATCTTGCCTTCCTCTAAGAGCTTCATTATCTCAGTATTGAATATAGCAGAATACCCGAAGTCATCAGCGTTTATTATCAATTTTATCATTTTAATGTATAACATTATCCGTTTTTATAACTTAAAGAAGGAATTTCTCTATAAAGTTTATAAATGAGCAGATTATTATTAAATAAATGGATTCAAAGGTCTTAGTCTTTTCATTATTGCTTGCTTTGTTTTTAGTAGTGGGCGCAGTACACGCACAGGGCGTACAGAATGTTATTGGCTCTACAAGCCTTTACATATTCGGAGTTACAAACTCGTCAAACGGTACGTTGGTTGGAGTGCCCGCCCTCCTTAATCTTACAATAACAAATGGAACAGGCAAAGTTTTTTTGGGATCGACTCCTCTAACTCAGACAGATACGCAGGCACAGGCCGTTTTGTCAGCAGATTTAGCATGCCAATTGCTTAACGTGAACTGCGATAATTACAATTTCTATTATTACATTACCTCTTCTTCGGTTGAAGTAGGGGGCCCAAGTGCAGGTTCTGCATTTACAATGGCCGCTATGTCTATACTTTCCGGCAAACCCCTCAATAAAAACGTTGCAATGACAGGCACTGCAAATCCTGACGGCAGTGTTGGAATAGTGGGAGATGTTTCACAGAAATCAGAAGCCGCTGCAAATCAGCACATAAAAACCTTTCTTTATCCTTCTACAGATAGCATATCATCAGCGGCGCTTTCATATGATGAAGCGCATGGCGAAACTCCAGTGCCTGTAAGCTCCGAATACCAGGCATTCCAGTACTTTACCGGCTATAATGTAACACCAGCAGTTAATTATAACATACAAACAAGTCTTTACCTTGCATTGATGAAGCAGACTTATCTGCAATTTAATTCTTATCAGAACGGTTTATACTCATCTCTGCCAAGCGTTAACAGCAGCAACTCATCTATACAGTTACTTATAAGCGAAGCTGTTTCAGACATGTCAGCGCAGAAAGCCGAGGCAGCAAACGGGAGCTACTATGTTGCGGCCAGTAGCATGATAACCTCTTCCTCTGATCTATTGCAGGCAAAACTCCTTGAAACCTTGCCGGCTTCGAATCAAGAGGCGTTTGTAACTAATTTAATATCGCAGGAGAACTCTACAATAATAGGGATAGAAAACAACATCTCTCATGATTATGTTTCAAACTCTTCAACATTAATACTTAAGTTCATAGCATTTGACAGGCTCATGCAGGCAAGTAATTACCTAAATGATTCAATGCAAAGTCTTTCTTCGGGAAATGTACAAAATGCAATATATTACTATTCGCTCGCAGCAGTGAAAGCAGAGACTGCTTATTTTTGGGTTTCAATACTTCCAAAGGGAAGCTCAAACTTCTCGCAGTCCCAGTACGAAGCATTGAGCAATTACTACCTTTACAAGGCCTCCTCCTACAATGATTATGCAAGTTTACTGGGAGTAAATCTTCCACCGGAGATCTCTGAAATGCAGTCTTACCTTAGTTCCGCACAGTCAAGATATTACAGCGGAAATTACGTTTCTTCAATCTTTGCATCTATTGAATCGATGAGTTTAGCGCAGATGCTTATAGAAGAGAACAGTCTTATAAATATCTCTGTGTTATCACAGATAAGCAATCAAAGCGCGATTGCAACCCTTAATTCAATAAATTCTGCAGAAGCAAGCGGAGTTACTCCTTTCCTGGGGATAAGCTATTACTACTTTGGAAGCCAGTTTTATAACTATTCAAATGTAAGCAATTCGGATTTCTCAGAGTACCTGCTTTTTGAAACAGAGGCAAGGGACTTTACACAGCTCGGAGTATTAGTTTCAAATGCCAGCCTTATACCGCATACTCCTTCGCTTCAGCCAATACCTGTTTCAACTCCTGTAGCTCCTTTACTGGAAGAGATAAGTTTTATAGTTTTGGGGATAGCAATAGGGATAGTGCTTGCAGGCATAGTCTTCGAATACAGGTTATATTCAAAAAACCTTAAAAATAATAGAAAAATAAGCAAAAACAGGGAGACTAAAAAGAAAAGAAGCAGCAAAAAAAGCAGAAGATAATAAATTTAAGTCACTAATTTCATTTCATTAGATGGATACAAAAGAAGAAAGAGACGATGAACTTTTAAGAATAGCACTTTCGAGGGGAATATTTTTTCATTCTGCAGAAGTATTCAGCGATAACATTTCTGGTTTTTGGGACTATGGGCCCATAGGTGTAAGAATACTAAATAATCTGCTGGAACAGTGGAGGCAGACCATTTATTCAATGAATGGCTTTGAGATATCCGGCAGTGTTATCCTTCCGAAGATAGTGCTTCAGGCTTCAGGCCATGAAGCTAACTTTTTCGACATGGAGATAAAGTGCAGCAAGTGCGGCACTGTCTACAGGGTAGACAAGCTTTTAGAAGAGAAGGATAGCAGCAAAAACTTCGAGGGTTTGACTGAAGAGGAATATCTAAAGTACATAAAAGAATATTCGATAAAGTGCAGCAAGTGCGGAGGAGAATTAGATGGCATAAAGAAATTCGGAACGATGTTTCCCGTAAAGGTTGGAGATGATATTCCCGCTTACCTTAGGCCTGAAGCATGTCAGTCAATATTTCTTGATTTCAAGAGAGTCTTTGAATCTTACGGCAAAAAGCTGCCAATGACGATAGCTCAGGTAGGCAAGGCCTTTAGGAATGAGATATCTCCAAGAAACAATCTTTTGAGGCAAAGAGAGTTTTATCAGAATGACATGGAGATATTCTTCACAGAGGATAATTTCAAACCTGATAAAGACTATAAAATAAATGTATACGACAAAAATGACAGCGGATTAAACTTGATATCCATTAATGATGCACTTTCAAAAGGGGTAATAAAAAGCAATGTCACTGCGTATGGAATATCGAAAGTGCATGAATTTCTTCTCAGGGTAGGATTCAAGAACGAAGATATAAGGTACAGAAAACTTTATGAGGACAAAGCATTTTATTCAAAGGAATCTTTTGACATCGAAATAAGGAAACAGGACACCTGGATAGAGCTTGTTGCATGCAATAACCGCGGAGAACATGATCTTTCAGCGTATGAAGAATATGGTGCAAAGGGATTGAGGGTAGACGGAAAGATACCGCAGGTATTTGAAATATCTATGGGAACCGACAGGCTGTTTTACCTTTTGTTATTCTCTTCATTCAGAAAAGATGAGCAGAGAGCATGGCTTTCTATGAACAGTGCCATCTCTCCTTTTAAGGCTGCAATCTTTCCCTTAGTCTCAAAGGATAATCTGGATGTGAAAGCAAATTCGCTTTTTAACGGTTCAAGGTACAGAAATAATATACTGTACAGCGACAACGGAAGCATAGGAAAAAGATACAGAAGAGCAGAAGAGGTTGGAATTAAGCTTGCTTTCACAGTCGATTACGATACGATGGAAGACAATACAATAACAGTAAGGGAAAGCGATTCAATGAAACAGTTTAGGATAAGTGCCGATAAACTTGATTTAGTTATTCTTGATTCAGCTTCAAACGATTTTGATGAGCTCCGGAAAAAGTACGAATACCGCTAATATCTCCATTTATTGATAGTGTTCCCTATATTGTCTATTAGATGCATTACTGAAAATGCCTCTCTTTCTTTTTTTGCAACTGTCCTTCCTGTATACCCATTTATAAAAGCGGCGGCAGCTGCAGCCTCTACCAAATCATTGTTCTGACATAGCATCGCAGCTGTTATTCCTGTAAGCGAATCGCCGGTTCCTCCTTTAGTCATATAAACTGAATTGTTTTTGTTTATGAATGTCTTCTCACCGTTTGATATTATGTCTACATGTCCCTTTAATAGTATAGTAGTATTGAACTGCTTTGCTTTCTCATAAACCTGTTTTATTCTCTTCTCCACGTCTTTTGAAGGCTCTTCCTTGAAAAGTATTTTGAATTCATTCGAATTAGGGGTTATAACTATATTTTTTCCAAGCTGATTTACATCAGCTACTTTTATTGCATCTGCATCTAATACTATCTTCATGTTTATTTCTTTAAGTATCTTATTTACAAGAACAGTTTGCTCATACCCCGTTTTCATGCCATTTCCCAATGTCATTACATCGTATTTTTCGGATTCTGTCTTAATTATATGGAAAGCGTTTGAATTCAATTCTGTGTCTTCCACCGCTTTAGTTATCATTTCCGGAGAGAAACCCGCGCATATGTCTGCTGCCCTCTCTGGCGCAATTATCTTTGTAAGGTCAGCTCCTGCTCTTAACGCAGAAAGTGCTACTATTGCAGGAGAGCCTGTATACTCATCAGATCCGCCGACTATAAGGACTTTTCCAAAGTTTCCCTTGTGTGACCAATTATTTCTCTTTTTATATGCCGTTCTTAGGATTTTTTCGTTTAATGTTGTGTAAATCATAGGTTAAGAGAAGAGCTGTGTCCTCCGAAAAGAGATGCATTTGGAGATATGTACTTCTTTATGTTATTTATTGCGATGTATGCTTCTGCCCCTCCTACGGCTATGAGCGCAAATTTATTTTCATCTGTCACATTTGCTATGTCTCCGGCTGCATAAACTCCGTCAATACTTGTTTTATAATTGTGGTCTACTTTTATGTATCTGTTTGTTGTTTCTATTTTAAGGGATTTGAAAACCGATGGATTAACTTTGTAGCCTATTGCTACAACCACTGCATCAACCTCAAGCGTTCTGCTTGTTTTATTTGTGTTATCGAATAGTTCTATGTTTTTAACTGTATTTCCATCACCGTTTATCTTTTTCACATCAGTGTTCATTATTATCTCCGCTTTACTGTCTCTTTTTACAGCGTCAACACTTGATTCCGCAGCTTTAAAGGTATTGTTGTGCTGTATTATGTATGTCTTTTTGCACACTGGAGAAAGCTGCATTTGATAATCAAAAGCAGAATCTCCCCCGCCAATAACAGCAACGGTTTTGCCTTTAAAATCATCTACAGATTTAACTGCATAGTACAGGCCCTTTCCTTCATATTGTTCTTCTCCATCTACATTTAATTTATTTGGGTGGAAATCTCCTACACCGCCGCATATAAGGACGGCTTTGCTACTGTACTTTTTTTCATTGTTAACTTCTATTGTGAATCTGTTGTTTTCCGGTATTATATCCGTTACTTTTGAATTGAATTCAATTCTCTTTTTGAAAAGCATACTTTGTTCATACATTTTATTTGACAGGTCTACTGCCTTCATTTTAGGCACTGCCTGCACATCATATACTATCTTTTCTGGATAAAGTTCAAGCATCTGGCCACCGTATGTATCTAGGCTTTCAAGAGTTATGCTGTTTATCTCCCTTAGGCCTGCACAGAAAGTAGCGAACATTCCTGTCGGTCCCGTACCTATTATTATAAGGTCGGTCTCTTCCATAGAATTTATTAGCTGTACTCTCTCCAGGTATAACCGCAGTTTACGCACTTGTAGAATCTGGTTGGAGGCTCATCTGAACTTCTTGTCTGTTCGGTCCAGGATATTATCTTTTTCTGACCGCATTTAGGACATTCAGTGTTTGTTTCAAACTCCATCTGAGACATGCTCTCTTCTTCCGATGGGGCTTCTTCCACAGTTTTTTTCTTGAGCTTTTTCGCCTTTCCTTTTAGTTCCATGTCTTCTTCTTTCATTTTATAATATAGTAATCCACAATTCTTAAATCTTCCTTTAATTTAAAAACCTTTTCAAAACTATATTTATAATCTAAAAAAGTTATATTAAAATATGAAAATAAGTTACCTTGCAGCGATATTGCTCTTATTGTCTGTATTTTCAGTGTCATTAGTCCATGCACGGGTAAGCATACCGATTAGTACTCCAACTTCTTCAAACATATCCTTCCTTTCCGCATTTAGTTCAGCAAATTCTTACATCTATGCGGGCTTTTTTGCCATAGTAATGTTTATAATATTTGCAATAGCTTTGGACAGAACACAGCTTTCCAGCGGAAGAATTGCAATCTCCTTTATATTTGCGCTTATAACCTTTTTTTTACTTTATACAGATAGTGCTTTGCTGCGCTTTTTTCTTAACACGTTTATAGTCCTGGCATTTATAGCATTAATACTTGGCATGCTTGCTGCTGTTAAATCTCCAAGGTCTATAAGGCTAATTGGCTTAATTGTTGCGCTTTTCTTGATTATAATCCTGTTTGAAAATGATTCGGGCCTTACAAACTTTGTAAATGCAACTTTTCACACTAATATACTCGATATATTGCCCCTTGTTTTTGGGATAATCACAGTTATTATCTTTATAATTCTGCTTTTAAGGGGAGTAAAAACACACAGCAATATAGTTTTAAGAGTTATCCTCCTTTTCATAGTATTTCTTCTGATTGCATTGTTGATACCGGGTTTCGCAGGCTTTTTATTTAGCCCAATAGTTCTGATTTCTTTGTTTGCTACTATAATCTTGGCGCTTATAATAATCTTATTGCTTAGGAGAAGACATTACCCCAAGCCTTCAAAACAGGATAAAAACTCACAGAAAGACGCAAAGGTTCAGCAGAAAGCGCTTTCTTCATGGGCACAGAAAAGAGCATTAAAGAAACAGCAGTCAAACCTTAACAATAAAAACAATTTTATAAGTAATAGCGGAAACAGCCAAGCAGGAGATCTTTTTGACCTGGCAAATGCAGCTAATAAAGGAGGTTTAGGCCCTGTTCCTACAGACAAAGCTGCAAGAAAACTGTTCGAAAAGAGGGCGTCTAAAGAAGCAAGGAATAAGGATGTTTCAAGTTTGCTTAACGAAAGAAATAAACTTCTGGATCCAAATCTAAATTTATCCGATTCAACAAGACGCAAAGAGGTGGCAAAGATTGATAAAAAACTTAAGAAGATCTCTCCAAAAATCGTTCCGCAATCTCCCAATCAGATAAGGCAGAAGAACCTTGTAAATGAACAGAAGAATCAGCTAAAACAGGAAATGCTCGAAGAACAAAGGCTTGCAGATGCTCAGTTGGAAGCTGCAAGGAAAAACGCAGAAAAAGCCAGGGCGGAACAGGCCAGACTAGAAGAGCAGGCAAAATTGGCAGAGGCAGCAAGACAGCAGGCTGAACATGACAGGCTAATAAAGGAACAAAAAGAGCAGCTAAAACAGGAAATGCTCGAAGAACAAAGGCTTGCAGATGCTCAGTTGGAAGCTGCAAGGAAAAACGCAGAAAGGGAGAGAGAACAACAGAGAATGCTGGAAGAGCAGGCAAAATTGGCAGAGGCAGCAAGACAGCAGGCTGAAAGTAAAAACCAGCAAATTTCACAGAATATAACTCCGGGAGTTGTGGGCCCCAGCAGTGCATTTGATAAAAGAATAAAAACTCCTTTGTGGTTCTCCCATAAATCTCCTGTAGATAAAAATGGGAAACTGGATGTACAGATGCAGAATGAAATAGAAGCAAGGGGATTAATGGACAGGCGCGAAAATCTAGTCAATTTAATAAACTCCGGAAAATTATCTGGCAGGCAGCTTAAGGACGCAAGGAATGAATTAAATAGAATAGATTACAGGCTGAAAAAATACGGCAGGGATATACACAGATAAAACTAGCAATAGCTATTTATTCTATATTTTTATTCTTAACTTATCCTCATATTTTATCGAGGGCTCGTGGCGCAATTGGCAACGCGCTCCCATGGCATGGGAGAGACTACGGGTTCAAATCCCGTCGAGTCCACTTTAAAGCCTTATTTTTTTATTAGGATATTTTAATTCAATAAATTTTATTCTTTAGTATAGCCGCTTAAATTTTGTAGAATTTCACATGTTTAGTTAATTACTAACTTCCCAGCTCTTCTATGAGATGTTAAGACCTCTTAGTCCATAGCAATCTATAAGCCAAATGCCGTTTTACTATTATAAGGATTTATGGATCTGTTACTCCACCTGCTCCACCGTTATCTGTTGCCATAAATAGTAATGGAATTCAATCTATAAATATATTTGGACTGCTTATTAATTGCCTAGTTTTTCTATCATTCTTATTTCAGTTGCTCTTGTAGGGTAAATCTTGCTTAGCTTTTTGTGCAGCTGGTTCTGTACTTTTCCTGCAAGTATTTCTAGAATTAATTCCTTCAGGTTCTTCTTTTCTCCTAAACTGTCTATGAATTCATTTGCTTCAGCTCTTACAAACTTTTTGTACTTGTTCTCAGCCTTGTTTATCAGTATCAATGCTTTTATTGCGTATTCCTTTTCGTCTATTTTTACCTTTCTCACTACATCAATCTTTGAAGAATTATGTCTAACCATCCTGCCTACCTGTTCTCTTGAAAGTACCAGCGATTCAAGTTGCGCGTTTGCCGTGTTTTCAGTCGAAGAAATCAGTCTGAAACCCAGTTTAAAGCCAGGTTTGGTTTTTACCTCAGGCAGATTGTTTGCATTTACGAATAATACCCTTTTTTGTATGTTTGCCTCGTTTCCGTATACGCTGCCTATCTCTGCGTTATCGAAATCAACAGCTTTTACCTTATACCAAGAATTAGGCTGATTCATATCTTTACTACCAACCTTGCAGATTCAAGCGAATATTCATATTCTTTAGGCAATACCTTAGTTTGTTTGTAGTATTTAATCAGTTTTTTTATCCTGTTTTCAAGAACAACCAAGCTTCTTATGGAATGTTTGTCCTTTTTCATCTTATCAACATGCATATGCAGCTTTACAGCCTTCTTATACAGTGCTATTAAATCCTCTGGCAATTGTTCCTGTATGCCTCTGCTTTTAAGTATCGTGCTTATGCTTTTCTTTGTTATGTCTTTTACAGAGGGTATTCCATACTGGTCCTTCAATACCGTTCCTATCTCCGATTTTGTAAGGCCTTTCTGCGATTTATTTATTATGAGCTGTTCTACTTCCTCCTGCTTGTAATTAAGCCAGTGAGGCACGAACCTGTTCTTAACATTAATAACTTTCATTATATCTCCTCCTTTCTTCTATATCTTTAAGATGAGTATCTATTCCTTTAAATTCTTTTCTAATTTTAGATTTATAAGCATGCAGGAAGGAGTAATAAGCTTCTTTATATAGGTCGTTGTGCTTCGATTTCAGTGCGTTTTTGAACAGGAAAATATCGCTTGCGAAATCCTCATCTTTGGAGGAATGGTAGCTTAAGCCGAAGTCTATGATGTAAAGTTTTTTGTCTTTTTTTATCATGTTCGCAGTCGTAAGGTCACCGTGTATTATGCCCAGGTTATGCATTTCCGCAACCACCATTCCTATATCACTTGCAGAATTAACTGAAAATTCCTCCGCCAATCTTTTTCCTTCTATCTTTTCCATCCATATCTCTTTCTTTTCTTCAAGGTATTTCAAGGGCTTTGGAACATTTAGACCGCTTTCATAGAGGAAACGCATTATGTTGAATTCAGCTTTGCTCCTGTTCTTTCTCAGTTTTTCGTCTATTTCCTTTATCCTGTAGTTTTTCCTTACCCTTCTCTTTATTATTGTGTTGTTTTTTTCGTACACAACTGCTTCAGATCCAACCGCAATAATTTTCATGTTTTTATGAAGACTCTGTCCCCATCCTCCAATACATGGGAAAGTGCAACCCTCTGGCCCTGGAATTTTGCGCTTTTGCCGAATATAACTGCATAAGCATTCTTTTCAGTCTTAAGATGCAGTTTTTTAACCAAGTCTTTAACAGTTTCGCCTTTCTCCATTGCAACGGCATCCCTTGAGTTTTCAGTGTATACCCCTATAACGCCGAAGTCCATGAGCGCCTTTTCCACATCTATATTTTCGCTTATTATCTGAAAGCTGCAGTATCTGTCTATTTTTTCCCTGGATATTATTATCTCGCTCTGTAAAAGCAGATCTTTGTTTTTTTCCGGATCTTTAATAGCTATCATTTGAACTTGCACGTTGTTTACCTTTACTATGCCGTAAAGCAGGTTGTCTACCCTCGTTAAATTGAACAGCTTTAAAATTGTCTCATCGGTGTAACCTACAAGCGAAACCCTTGGCCATCTTTTTCTTATAGCCGTGGCCTTATGAACCAGGGGCTTTCTGCTTGCCTCTTTTTTCAGCAGAGAAAGCCTTCTTTTCAGCGAGCCGAATTCCCTGTCTGTTCCCTTGTGCTTCGGCAGTATCACCATCATCCTTTTCAGTATCTTCTCTTTTTCTTCTAGGTCTTTTTCCTTGCTGTACCTTTCTTCTAATTCATAGTATTCCTGAGGTGCATTCATTGGCATAGTTATCTGTATTTTATCTCCACCGTATCGGTTCTAAATCTTGGTCTTATTGCAAGGTCCTTCTGTTTGTAATCTTTCATAAGGTAGCCTGTGTAAGCAATCATAGCGCCATTATCTCCTGCAAATTCCATCGGTATAGCTTTAAATGCTGCATTCCTGTCTTTGCACATTTTTTCTCCCATCTCATTTAATCGTTTGTTTGCTGCAACCCCTCCGGTAATTACCAAGCTATTCTTTAGGCAATAAGCCATTGCCCTCTCGCTGGCTTCTATAAGCATAGAAAAGACAGTTTCCTGCAGCGAAAATGCAATGTCTTCTGTTTTTTCCCTGCCTATTAATTTTGATATGAATGTTTCTATGCCGGAAAAACTTACATCCATGCCTTTTATGCTGTATGGCATTTCAATGTAGTGCCTGCTTTTCTTTGCAAGTTCCTCTATTTTAGGGCCTGCTGGAAAAGGTATATCTAACTTTCTTCCGATCTTGTCTATAAGGTTTCCAACTCCTATATCCTGCGTTTCACCGAATACTATGTACGTTCCATTGTAATAAGTTATTATCTGAGTGTTGCCGCCGCTTACGTAAAGCATTACAGGGTCACTTAGTTTAGTGTAAAGTCTTGCTATCTCAAGGTGGGCTATGCAGTGGTTTACGCCAATTAATTTTTTGCCGTATTTTTTTGATAAAAAGGCAGAGAGCTGCGCTCCCACTTTAAGGGCAGGTATTATGCCCGGGCCTTGTGAAAATGCAAACAGGTCTATGTCCTTTAGCTTCAGTCCGCTTTTATCAAGGGCTCTTTTAAGTATTTCCGGGGCAAATTTAAAGTGATGCATCGCCGCCTCTCTTGGTATTATTCCGCCGGAAGAAGGCCTGAGGGTGTCTCTTTCATTCGCTATTATTTTATCGTTGTCAGAAATGCCAATGCCAAAAGTGTGCGCAGTGCTCTCTATTCCTAAGGTATACATTTATAGAATAAGCAACAGTGCTTATTTAATTTTTATCCTTTCTTTTGAATTCAGTATAGCCGCATCTTCCGCAAGTATACCTGTTTTCATGTTCAGCAAGAAAAGTACCCTCGCCGCATTTTGGGCAGGTACGGTTAACTCTAGTTATAGAGTCCCCCTCTATTTTGTACATCTTCCAGATCTCACTTTCTTTCTGTTTCTTCTTTTCCATTCTTTATACCGTTCTTTTCTAGTACGTATTTTGGCAGTATCTTCTTTGCCATTTCTTCGTTCTTATAAACATGTGCTATCCCCTTTACTTCATTCTTGCCGTATGTGCTTTTTATCGTGTAAATAACAAGAAAGCCGTCCTTGGCTTCCCCTTCCAAAGCTTTTCTGGTTTCATCTATCTTTGCAGCCTCTCCGCTCTTTAATCTTGCCGTAAAGTCGATTATCTCCCTGTCAAAATATTTATCATTAACCTTAGAATCTATTTTAATTTCCATGTTTACTCTACAGAAATGGCGTACTTGCCGTTCTTTGCAATGTTCATTGTTTTTGCTATGACAGAGCGTTCGCTGTCAGAAATTATAACAACCCCCTTCCATTTAAGTGAAAGGTCTTCACTGCCGCACATTGGGCATTTTCTCTCTTCGGTCAAAAAATTGCAGACCCTGCATGCTTTTAATGCCATAATTACTTCTTAGCAACCTCCTTTTTCTTCGAGCCAAGCTTTCCAAGGCCCGGGGAACGCATTGTTAATCCAACTTTCATTATTCCTTTAGTGCTTACTGCTATTATGCTTGCTATAACAGTGTCACCCGTTTTTATCGACATCTTTGTCCTTCTGCCTGTAAGTGCATTTTTGGAGAAATCTACAAAGTCATCCATTGTCTGTGAGATGTGAACCAGTCCGTCTATCGGCCCTATATTTACTATTGCGCCAATCTCGCTTACTTCTACTACCTGGCCTTTAACTGTTTCATGTAATGTTGGCAGATAAGCGAGCATTCTGAATATAGTGTCATAGTATATCGAAGCATCGTTTGGTATTATTATTCCTTCTTCTATGCTGTCAATGCCTATTAATCCGATCAACAAAGCCTTGTCTTCTATTACCTTTCCTATATAGTTTTTCCTTATTATCTCTGTAACCGCTTCTTTCCTGTCTTCTTCAAGCTTGCTCGGCTCAACTCTTACCTTATCTCTTAACGTTATGATTTCGTACATACACTTTAATAAAATTTTATATCCTATAAATATATTTATTTATCACATTAAGAGATACTATGTATTTAAATAAGTTTATTTTTTGGCTATTACCAGTCAAATAAAATGGAAAACAAATCAATTCTGGTTATAGGGGCTGGAGCAGTGGGCTCGGCCTTTCTTGAAAGTTCTATAGGCATGTTCAAAAAAATTGGGATTTTCGACGGAGACATAGTTACAAAAAGCAATCTAATAACGCAGCCATTTTACAAGGAATGCGATTTCTCTTCTCCCGTTTCAAAAACTGCCTTTGCAATAAAAAAGCTTAATTCTTTTGGCAGCAGCACGGAATACAAGGGCTATGAGCGGTATTTCACTGAAAAAGACTTTGAAACGATGAAAGAATACGATTTAATAGCAGACTTTACAGATAACATAAACAGTAGACTGATAATAAACGAGGGCTGTGTAAAAGAAGGCAAAGCGGCAGTGTTTGCATCTCTGAATGAGAAAGAAGCATTTCTCTATTTTTACAGAAACAGTGCCTGTTTTAACTGCCTGTTTAGAAATTCTATTGGCCATGTAAAGGAAGGCTGCGAGTCAGTCGTTTCAGCACCAGAAAAGGAGTTCGTTTCGTTTTTGAAGGAGAATATACTGGAGTTTGCTTCAAATAAGGCAGAAGGAGGGCAGATAATTCTGTTTAATCTTTCAAATAAGAAAGTTTTGAGCAGCATGCTAAAAAAAGACAATGAATGCGAGGTATGCGTTAAACACATGACAAAAAAGGTTGAAGATGGCTTTCTTCAGGTGTGCTCATCAGGCATAAAATTTTCATACGGAAAACACATTGACTTAAAAAAATTGAGCAGTGTCCTTCCAGGCAGCAGGTTATACAATGAATTCCTTATTTTTAATCAAAATAATAAATCCGTACTTATCTCATTGGACGGCGATTTTCTGTTTACCGGCTACACAAAGGAGGAAGCAGGAAAGCTAATAACCTCTTTTGTTTCTTAGGACTCTGAATAGAAGAAACAGGCTGGAAGCTACCAGGACAGAAGCTATTACAAGCAAATATATATCAGAATCTATTTCATGGGAAAGCGTGCTTCCGCCTATCTTTACATTTCCGTAATAGAAGTTGTTGGCGTAAAAACTGGAATAATTAGATGCTACTATAACTATTATTATAATGCCAACTGCTGAGCCGACAACTGCCAGGGAAAGCAGCGTTTTCCTTCCGGGCCTGGATTTTTTGTATTTTTTCGTATTGGACATAAGTACAATTATTTAAATACCTCCCAGTCATAATATTAATATGTTAGGAAATATAGCTGCATTTGCTCTTGATTTTGCGAAGAACAATTCCACAAACGTTACTACGACGTTAACCTCTCCTGCTCCAGGCGTTTCATTGCTGTTTTCAGGCGTAGAATCGTTCCTTTTTCCGTTTCTTTTGGTTTTTGCAATAGTCTATGGTGTTTTGCAGAGAAGCGAAATATTCAAGGGGAAAAGCGATATAGATGCAATAATCGCGTTTGTCCTCGGAATAATCTTCGCCACTACGAATTATACATTAAAGTTAACCTATCTTATACTTCCAATTGTAGGAATAGTCGCAATAGTTATATTCATGCTTTTGGTCATAGGATCAATGCTTTACGGCAGCAGCTCCGAACTTTTAAAGAGCAAGTCGGGAAGGAAGATAGTAGTGATTGTAGCAGTTCTGATTTCAATAGGATTAATAATCTGGGTTCTTATAACTGCCAATTTAGGATTCGTGGGGCTTTCCTCCAAGTCTGTATCTCAAGACCTTTATACATATGCCCCCTACATTGTAGTGTTCCTCGCGCTTATAATAGGTGCGTATTTCCTGTTCAAATAATTGAATACTTATAAGTGAATATATTTAAAGAAAAGTTTAAATACTGAAACCATCTATAATTATTCATGGTAGTAGCGGCAGCGGGGTCTTTGTATTCCCAGATTGACAAAGCATTGAGTCTTATAACTCCTCCAAACGTTACAAATCCGATAGAGTTTTGGCTCGCTTTTCTTCTTATCCTTGCAATTCTGTCCACTGTTCTTAAGAACGTAAGCTACTTTGCAGACAATAAAAATAAGGGAGCCAGAGGACTGGTATCTCTTATAATCTCTTATTTTGCCGTAACAGTTGCGTGGGTAAGCCCTGTGCTTGTTTACATGTCTTCTACACTTGCAGTGACTGCCCTTATATTAGTGGCAATGCTTATAGTTGCAAGCCTGCTCAAGTTTGATATAACCGGAAACAATGCAAAATGGCTTTTCGTCGTGGCAATAGGTATATTGTTCTTAGGCGGAGGCGTGTTCTCAAATGCACTTGTACCTTCCAGTACAGGAGTAGGCAGCGAGCTGTCTAACATAGGCTCTTCATTGATAGGCCCCAACCTTGCATACCTAATCTTGGGCATAATAATAATCTTCGTTATTGCCTTCACTTTCGGTGGTGGCGGCAGCGGTTCAGGCAAGAACCCCTAGGAGGAAAAAATGATAAATTTACCGGCTTTTGGTCTGTATGATTTAGCAGTATTTGTCTTAGTCTTTGCTTTAGTATACGGTCTGCTTGCCCGTTCAAAATTCTTTTCAAGTTCTGATATACCTGCGCTTATAGCAGTTGCAATAGGCCTGATTACTTTAATGTCCTCTTTTTTCGTCAGCTTTTTGGTAGCGTTTCTGCCTTATGTTCTGGCTATAATGTTCTTTATCTTCCTTGTTATATTTCTGCTTTCCACGGCCTTGGTGCCGCAGAGTTCGATACTAGATTACCTGAAGAAGAGCTCACTCGTTCCCGCATTAGTTATTTTCGTTATGTTTATTTTTGGATTGATAGCCTTCGGAACGGTATCAAGTTCCTATCCGGGAATTTTAGGTGCTACAACTTCTACGGCTACAAACGCTACAAACAGCAGTACTGTCGTAGTTTCAACTTCCTCTTTTCCAGGTGACCTTACTTCAACATACATATTGTCAATATTAACAAGTCCTTCTTTCCTTACTACTCTGCTTACTTTGATGGCAATGACAATAGCTGTTTTTGCATTGACAAGGCAAACCCCTGGCAAAAAATAATCTATATTATTTTGTAATAATTTGCAAAGTCACTGTTGAAAAGATGAAGGGAATCAGCAGTGAATGTGAACTCCTTTGATTCAAATTCATTTTCATCTATCTTTCCGGTAATTTCCCTGGCTCTGCAGATAGTAACATGGGGAATGAACTC
>JAMCSP010000028.1 GCA_023378865.1 Candidatus Parvarchaeota archaeon
GAATAATGCGCCTTATACCGTTGAAACACATCAGGGCGCCGCCGTTTACTCCTGCAGTGGTTATGTCTGTTTTTGAAGGCTCGCCTATCTTTGTTTTACCGACTTCTATTCCAAAAGAACTTGCTATGTTCTTTATCGCGTCTATGCTTCCTATTGAATCCGCGCATACAACTAAACCCTTACTTTCATCATTATTATGTCCAACGTTTTCTGCGTTTATGTCTTCTATTATTTTCTTCTTTTCTTCTTCGGAGGAAAAAACTATTATAGAGGTTCCTATCATTGCATTCGGCTCTCTTAGTGTAAGCCTTATAGGAGCGGTTGCTTCAATTGATGAAAGGCTTTCGTACTTGCCAAAATTCTCCCTGCTTTCTTCCAACGGTATAAGGCGCATTATTCCTTTTATCTTGTTTTCAGCAATTCCATCCGGGGTTTGCACTATTACCGAATCGCCTACCGATATCTTTCCGGAATAAACAATTGCATCATATACTTTTCCCAGCCCTTTTACATTCTTTTCCTCAAGTATTGCTGCGCTGTTTAATTCTTGTTTTTCAAGTTCCAGATACCTTTGACTTAATCCTATTATCATAACGATTAAATCCTTTATTCCAATACCATTTACAGATGACAGGGGTATAACTGCAATCTGCTTTGTAAAATCCTTTACCCTGTCATATCTTTCTGCCTCGAAACTATAATTTGAAAAATCAGAAATGATGTTGTAAATCTTTTCATCCAATTTCAGTGCATAATCCTGATTCTGCTTCGCTATAAAATCCAAAAAGGAGCTGTTCTCTAATTTATAAAATCCTCTTATAGTATCTATCTTAGTAAGGGCTATTAAAAACGGAGTTTTATACGATTTAAGGATTTCAATGGATTCTATTGTTTGATTTTGTATGCCTTCCGTTATGTCTACCGTTAATATCGCTATATCTGCAATTGATGCTCCCCTTTTTCTTAAAGTAACGAATGCTTCATGTCCGGGAGAATCAATAAAGATTATGCTTGGGACCTTTATATTTATGTTAAACTTGGAAAGCAAATCGTTTGCTATCTCCTTTATTCTATCGGTCGGCACTTCTGTTGAGCCTATATTTTGGGTAAGGCCACCGGTTTCTTTGTACGCGTTCATCGTGTCTCTTATGGCATCCATTATACTGGTTTTGCCTGCATCTACATGTCCTAAAAAAGCGCATATTGGTGATCTCATATTTCAAACCTCTAGATAATTGTATTAAATATGTTATTATCACTAATAAAGTTAACTAATTTTTAAGATCCTAAAATCTTCGCGGTATTGAAAACCTATAAGATATTTATATTATAGCAAGCTAATAAAAAAATGGAAGAAATGTTAATATTGCTTAAACCTGATGGAATGATAAGAAGATATTCAGGTGCAAGAGCATTGAAAAGCATACTGGATCTTGGAATAAATATAAACTTTTTTTATTGAAAACCTATAAGATATTTATATTATAGCAAGCTAATAAAAAAATGGAAGAAATGTTAATATTGCTTAAACCTGATGGAATAATAAGAAGATATTCAGGTGCAAGAGCATTGAAAAGCATACTGGATCTTGGAATAAATATAAACTTTTTTGAAGTGCTAAAACCAAAAAAGGAATTTCTTGCAGACAGGCATTACGCAGAACACAAAGGGAAGTTCTTTTATGATAATTTAGTAAATTTCATGTCTGCAACCGAACTTGCAGTGTTAATTGCAAGCGGTGATAATGTGGTTGAAAAGGTAAGGACACTGCTTGGAAAGACAATGTGCGAAAAAGCCGATCCTTTGTCTATAAGAGGCAGGTATGGTACTACAAAAGGAATCAATTTGGTGCATGCTTCGGACAGCAATGAAACTGCTGAAAAAGAAGTCAAACTATGGAAGGAGATTATAAACATTGAAAAAGAGAAAGATTACAAAAAAGAAATGACTGCTTATATAAAAACCTATGAAAACTTTCCTATGATAGATTCCGTAAGATACAGAGAAATCAGCAAGGATTTAAGCGAAGGAAAAATTTCAAGAGAAGAAGCTGAAAAGATAATAAACGAACTTCTCACCAAAGAAACCGATTTTGAAGAGGAAATTGTAAACAAATTGCCTGCTTTGATAACCGAAAACATACTCTTGGGTTAATTAGCTGCAGAATAGCAAAAAGAAAGTATTAATATGAGTTTATTTCATCTAGCTATTATATTATGGCGGATGAAAAAGTCGGCAAAGCCGTAATTCTAGCTGCTGGAAACGGCAGTCATCTTCTCCCAATCACCAACTTCATACCTAAAACGATGGTTCTTTACAAAGACAAGCCGCTAATGTACTACCATATAAAAAATCTTTTATACGCAGGTATAAAAGACATAATTGTAGTAACTAGAAAAGATGAAGACAATAACTACGCATTTAAAATACAAAATGATTACATAAGAACGCTTGAAAAGGAACTTAATAATTATGATAAAGATATAAAAATAAATTTAGTGTACCAGGCAAATGATGAAAAAATCAAAAAACCAAAAGGGCCTGCAGCAGCTGTCGCTGCCGCAGCAGATATGCTCACAGGCAGCAATTACATTGTAGTGATGGGAGATAACCTGGTTGTAGACAAAAAGAGCGGAGAAAGCTTTATACCTTACCTGTTAAGCAAATTTGATGGAAACGTGGTTGTTTCAACGGAAACGGTGGACGGGAACAGGGCACAAAGTTGCGGTGTCGTAAAAACCAGAAAACTGGAAGATCTCCTTGAAATATACGAAGCTAAGGAAAAACCTTCAAAAGAATGCCTTGTTGATAAATTCGGAGAAAAAGAAAGATATGATGCTATGGGAGGGGGTTTATACATATTAAACTCAAGAAGCACAGAATATATGAAAAATGTTTTAGATGGCGCGAATCAGGAAAAACACATTACAGATGCAATAAATGACCAGATAATAAAAGAAGGTAAAACTGCCCACGGAATAGAGATAGACAAGACTAAATATGAATTCTTAGACTTTGGAAGAATGAACAATTGGCTTGAAATAAATCTAAGGCCGGAAAACATGCCTGAATTTGAAAGTGCAATTAACAATTATGATGCAAATTTGAAGGAGATAATAAATCAGGAGATATTTAAATTGAAAGGTTTCAAATTAAAATAGATATTTAACCTGAATTACTTTTCTCCAAAAACATTTTGACATAGCTCTCTGGAAATATCTGATTTGTATTAAAACCTGCAAATTCTACCGAAGCGAACGTTATTATTCTTGGGTATATCTCAACGTGAAAATGAAACTGGTCATCTGACTTGAGTTCGTGAAACAGCAGATTATATGAAAGTTTCCCGAATATTTGATCATTAATTTTTATAACTTTAGAAAGTATGTCAACGAAATCTGACTTTTCCTCCTCGGATAAAAGTCCTACATAGTTGATGTGTCTTTTCGGCATAATAACCGATTCTGCACTCATTCTTGAACCAAAAGGTGCGAAGGCTATGAATGTTTTGTTTTCAGCCAGAATTCTTTCTTTTTCCTGTTTAATGGCATATTCATACAGACATGCCTTTTCCTTATCAAAAAATTCCCCTATTTTTGCCTGTTCTTCCTTTATTGTTTTTGAAACATCTTCAAAAGCCATTATCTGACTATGAGCATGCGAAAGGCTGGCCCCGCTTCTTGGGCCTTCATTTTTAAAGGTATATACATATTTTATCCGTTCTCTGGAGTACAACACATTTTCCCTTTCTATTATTGCATCCAGCCAGCGCAGATAATCTTCTTTTTTTAATTGGGAAAACCTTACGTTATGCAGTGGAGTTTCAAATATAACTTCACAGTAACCAAAGGAAGGTTCCTCCTTTAAGAATCTGTTTTCAGGCACAAAATCAAATTTTGGGGCAAGCAGCGGAAACTTGTTCTCTATTACCTTCAACTTCCAGGAATGCTCATCTCCTCCAACAAGTTTTATCGTCTTGTTTAGGCTTTCCTTTCCATATTCAAATGGGCACTTTGAAGGATCTGATTCCCACTTATCTTCGGATAACTCAGAAAAATCTGTAGGTTTATTGTTCCTTGAGCTGGAAAAGAGAATTTTTACTCCTGTTCTATAATCTACCCTTATCTCTTCTCCTTTAAAGGTATCTGGCATAGAATAGATAGTTATTCTTATATTATAAAAATTTAAACTATAGAAGTTTTTCCCACTACCCGCAGGAATCTTATAGGCAGGTCTTTATTTATTAGCATTAGTCTGTCATTTTCATCGAAGCAGAAATTCTTATCCCCAACAAAATGCGCAGTTACCCTGTTGTTCTCACGTTTGACGTTGCTTAAGGTAACAACTATATTCTGCCAGTTCAATATTAAATTAAGCTTTATGTCATCCTTAATTTCCTGCTTATACAAAGGACTTACATCAACTGTCAATTCCCCCTCCTTTATGTCCTTAAAACTGCCGCTTTTCCTTATTTCAACGCCTCTTGGCAGATCCCATGGCCATATACCTTTTATTGCAACGCCTACTCTGTCCCCAGCCTCTGCAGACTGCACGTCTTCCTGATTAATTTGAATTGAGTTTATCGAAATTTCCTTTGTAAATGGTGCAGGTGCAATCACTCCTTCGGAATGTATCCCTATCTTTCCAGTCGGCATTGTTCCAACTGCAATTGACATGCCTTTTGATTCAAAAGCATGATCTATCAGTATTTTGAACGGCTTTTGTATATTTTCTGGCTCATAAGAAAAACTTGAAACCTTGGCCCTTATATCTGCCATGCTCTGATCATTGTTTATGTCAACAACCATTATTTCGAAGTTTTCCATCGAGGTTCCCTTTATTATCGCAGACAATTGCTTTTCTAGTTTTTCTATGTCCGCAGCGGTCGATATGTCTGCCTTTGTTATGCATATTAAACCCTGTTTTATGCCGATTGAACTGGCCATTATTATCTGCTCACCCACTTGCAGATTCACGCCATTTTCCGGAGAAACACAGAATATTATAGCGTCAGAGAGAGTAAGAACTGAAGCTAAAGTTGTCGGGTTGTCCATATCCCCTGGTGTATCTATCAAAGTGACATTTTTTCCGCCGTATTTGAAGAAAAAGAAAGAAACATCTTCTTCTGCGCCCTTTCTTTGCTGCAGTTTATTTACAAGAGTTGACTTTCCAGACCTATACGGGCCTATAACACTTACTGTTAACGAATTCATATCCTTTTTATAAAGAGGGATAAATTTAAATAAGTTTCTATTATGATTATTTAAAACAGGGCTTATAGTGAAAATTTGTCAAAGTCATCCGGAAAAGAGTACCTGAAGCTGCATTTCATTTTCGAGTAGATGGCTGCAGCACTTTTAGCCAGCGAGTCGTCGTTTTCATACCTTTGGCTTGTATGGACAAAGAATACTTCCCTGGCACCGGAACTCTTTGCAAGCAACATTGCTTCTTTTATATTGAGATGAAAAAATTCATAGGATTTCTGGAATTCTTCTCCAAATGTGCTTTCTATTGCCAGTGCGTCTACCCCTTTTATAAAAGGGATTATTTTGCGGTTATACCTTAAATCAGTAACATATGCGAATGACTTTCCCTTCTTTAAGTACGTGAGCTCTTTGTATTTTAGTTTTATGCCGTTATAAATGACATCATTCCCATCCTTAAGCCTGCTTAAAAATCTACCGGGCTTTATTCCCTTTTCAGCCAGCTTTTCAACAGAAATATTGCGTACATCTTTCTCCTTTATTTTATAAGCAAGACATTTAACCGAATGTTCTACATTTATAGCTGAAATACTATAGTTATCCCTTTCAAGTACCTTCTTTTCTTCCGGCGCATTTATTGACTTTGATTTTATATCCAGCTGATTATAAAACTTGTATGTCATCAATATGTTTTTTATACTCTGTTCTGTGCCGCTTGGCCCGAATACCTGCAGTCTTTTGCTGCTTTTCATCATGTTGAGGCTTTGTATTATACCGCCTAATCCAAGGGAATGATCTCCATGCCAATGTGTTATAAAGACATAATCTACAGAGGGGCTTAATCCTGCTTTTCTTATTTGTCTCTGAGTACCTTCCCCGCAGTCAAATAGTATTCTTTCTCCGTTTATCATTACGTAAACTGCAGGATGGTTTCTCTTTGCAGTAGGAAACGCTGAGCTTGTACCAAGAAATGTGCCTTCAATCATAAAATAACCTGCGAAAGTTTTTGTAAACTATGGATTTTATTTGCTCTGCTTCCATCTTTTTTATACTAGATATGTAATTTAATAGTTTAGGTATATTTAATGGAGTGTTTATATTGTCATCAGGGCTTAATGCCGGCGAATCGGTTTCCGTAAACAGTTTGTCCATGTTCACATTCTTTATTATATTTTCCTTCTTGAATTTCATAAATCCTGTTGAAATACTTATATTTATCCCCAGTTCCTGTGCTCTGTCAAGATTTCTAAGATTGCCCTCGAAATTATGGATTATTGCTTTTATATTAAAACTTGAAACAGCATCAAAAACATCATCCATCGCTTTCCTACTGTGAATTATGCAAACTTTATTATTTTTCTCTGCTTGTTCTAATATTTTATAAAAGAATTCCTTTTCCTGCTCCATCTGGTATATGTCCTTGCTTTTATAATCTAAGCCTATTTCCGAAACAGCAAAGAATTTACTTATATTATTTGAAAAGAAATCAAACTCTTCTTGTATAATTTTGTAGGGTTTATAGGCTATTTCATTTGGATGCAGGCCTATACAGGGAAGTAGAAACAGGTATCTTTCGCTGTCTTTCAGGATCCTTTCACTGTCATCTTTATTTTCTCCTGCATTTAATATTAAATAAGAATTGGAAATGCCGTCTAGAAATGTACTCCTTATTTTTTCCAGTGACCTGTCGCTTATATGTGCATGCACATCTACGAATTTATCTTCCATATAAAAATTAAGGAACAAAAGGATTAATTCTTTAGCTTACTGAGATAAAGACAATAATTATTGTTTAGTTTCCCGTATTTCCTTCAATGCCTTTTCATCCTTTGAATAGAAATAAGGCGCAAGATCTAAATCTGAGGGGGTTTTTTCTGCTTTGGACATGTAAACATCATGCAGATTTTTATTGACTTCTTTGCAGTAATCGTCCCAGTTTACACCCAAAGATTCTACGTATTCTCTTTCAATTTTAGTTGCAATTTCGTGTGCATATGCGTATTCATATGCATCGTCTATAAGCCATTTCTCTGTAACTTCGTGATGCCTGTCGATACTTTCTACAGTATCAATTGTCTTATCATCCACAGTTATGTTCTTTGGAAAATGCTCATCCAGGTATACCTTTTTGCCATCTACTGAGTACCCGCCGGTATACTTTATATCATATCTTGTGTCTATCTTTATGTCACTTGCTTTTTTTATTTCCTTTACCTGCCCTATCTTTTTCTGGTTTAAAAACACATCATTGTTTTCTACATTCACCTTGTCTCCTACTTTAAAGTCAACCTCACTTTCAAACTTTATATATGTCGGTTCTTTGTAATTTATTGCAACTATTAAAAAATTATTGTCTGCAATTTTTGAACCAGATTTAAGGTGTTCTATAACTTCATATTCTTCCATGGTTAACATAGATTAAACGTTAAACATAAAATATATAAGTTTACTTTAATGTAATAGACTATCAATACTCGTATTGAGCCTCCGTAGCTCAGCGGTAGAGCGTCTGCCTTGTAAGCAGAAGGTCGCGGGGCCAGCACCCGTCGGAGGCTTATTTGGTAATATGAAAATAAAAGGAGTAATATTCGATTTTGACAACACGTTAATTAACTCTTCAAAAACAGTAGACGACGCTAATAAATTGGTTTTAAACAAAATACAGGAAGATTTTGAGACAATGGACCTGAAAACATTTGACAGTATACTAGAAAAAACCCAGGAAAAGTTTGATAGAATTAATCCTCTTAAAAGATACAAAAGACTTTTCTATGAGCTATTCGCGGAAGAAAGCGGTCTTAACATTGATACAAAGAAGATAGACACTTACTCAGAAATTTTCGAGAGCCACCTTATCAACAGAATGGAATTTACGGAGGGGGTAGAAGAAGTATTAGAAGGGCTTAAAAAAATGAATTTAAGGATCGGTATACTAACCGGAGAAGGGTTATATCCCGGCCTTAAAAGAAGAACTCTGGATAAATTTGATTACAATGGAAAGTTCGATGTAAAGATAATTGCAATGGATAATATTCCTGAAAGCAAACATGATCCGGATGCATTTAAAAAGGCAGCTGCAATGCTCGAACTTAAAACAGATGAGGTGCTATTTATTGGGGATACCCCTGAGATAGACATAGATAATGCAAAGGCAGCAGGTATGAAGACCGTGCTTTTTGACAAATACAACGAAGAAAAGCAGAAAAACTCTAAAAATAAGCCTGATTTTATAATAGAGGACTTACGTGGTATCTACAGAATATTAGACAGTTTAAATCAAGGATTAGCCTGAGATATTTTCTCCTTTATCTTGTCTATAACGTTCTGAACATTTTCCTGCCCGCCAAGAGATGCAAGTGCAGTTGTAGAAAGACCGGCCATTCCGCCAAGCATGCTTCCCGCATTTTGCATAAACTGCATCGGAAGAACTATCTTGGAAGAGCTTGATTCGCCTATCTGTTTAAGGGCCTGAAGGTACAGATACACAATTGAACGGTCATCAAGTGATTTACTGCCTTCTCCTATTGCTTCCATAACTATCTTCTGTGCCTCCGCTTTAAACCTCTGCGCCTGCAGTAGATTGGCTGCTATTTCCGGCTGCTGCATAGCCTGTATAACTTCATTTGATGGTGAAACCGACCTCAACTGAACTGAAGGAACATCTATGCCCCATTTCCAGGTCATGTGCCTTATTGCATCTGCAAGTATATCATTTAACCTGTCAAGGCTTCCAAAAACCTGCCTCATAGTTAAGGAGGCTATTGCATTTCTTACTGCAGACTGGACTAAATTGGATAAACCCTGGCCATAGTTGTCTATCTGCAACGTTGCCTTCTCAGGGTCTACAATCTGATAATATATAGTACCTTCCAATGAAATTTTAAGGTCATCAGCTGTAAATATGTCAGAAGAGGTTATGTCTATCATCTTCACCCTGACATCGACTTTCTTGTATTCTTCTTCAAAAAAAGGCACTACTATAGCCCAACCTGGACCGGCTATGCGGTTAAACTTGCCAAGCCTAAATATAATCCCTCTTTCAAACTGGCTATATTTCTTTACAAACGTTATAAAGAATATCACTGCAAGCAATGCAATGAATATTATAACAAAAGCATAAAACAGACTGGGTATAAAGATACTCAGAAGGAAAAGAGCTACTAATGCAAGTATACCTACTACAAAAAACCAAAATTCTCCTGGACTCATAGTATTTATAAGAAGATTTTTAATTTATAACCATTCTTTTTTAGAAAACTACAAGATCCAAGGTCATCTTGCCCTCTATTTCAGCGTATTTCATTATCCCTCTTTTGCTTATTTCGGTTGAACTTCCTATGTAGGGATTGAATTTTGGCACTATTATGGCCTTTTTCAATTTTGAGTCCGGATATTTTTCCTTTGGGAGCTTTACTTTAAGCATAAAGAAGCAGTCTTCTTTATAAGAAACTCCGTTTGAATCCCTGAAGGTAAAGGAGGGGTGTATATGGCTGATACAGAGGGTTTCAACTTCTCTTGACATCTCCAAGGAAGGGAAGGCATGGCCATGCATAAACCCTATCTTATTGTATATGAATTCATTTTTAACTGAAATATTGCTGAATCTGCCAGTTATCTTTTCTATTCCCCCGTCATGATTTCCTTTTGTAAGCACTATCTCATCAAAATTGTCTGCCAGCCTTGAAAAAAACTTTATCAGTGCACCTCCCTCCTTAGGCTTTATCTCTTCGTATTCCTTTCTTATATCACCAAGCAAAATAAGTTTTCTAGTGCCTAATTTTATTATCCGATCCGTAATTTCATCGGTTTTTTCCCATATGTTGTAGCCGTTGCTGTTTATGTCATCCTCAAAACCAAGATGTATATCGCCAACAACTGCATACTCGCCTGCAAAAACGGCCCTTGAGCCCTTTCTGAACCTTACATTAAAATCTTCTATGTCCATTAAAACCTTAAACTATTATTGTTGCTCCGGCCTTTAATATAAAATAAGCCTTTAAGAATATTTAATATATACTGAAGTTATTGCTGCCGGTCATTTAAGCAGGCACTTATGCAAAGATTACACCAATGAATAAAGATAGTGTAAGTATTATCAATATTGTTTCTTTTACTCTCTGCTCTCTTTTAACAGGCACTTGTTTTTTACTTTTTATTATCCTGTCAACGACATGCATTTCAGACAGTATGTTGAAGTAATAGAATGTAGAAACCAAAAGCGCGAAAAATGCAAGTATCACAAGCGCGAAGTATCCGCTGCTGAATAATGCATAAAAGATAAGCAATTTTCCGAAGAAACCTATTGTAGGCGGAAAACCTGCAAGAGACAGTATGCCTATAAAGAAGGCCACTGCCCCTATTCTTGAGACCTGTGTCATTGAACTGCTTTCCTTTTTGTAGATTATCTTTTTATTCTCAAACATGTCATATGCAAGAAACACTATTGCATCTGCTACTGCAAATGCAAATATATAGAACACGGCGGCGTTTATGCCTCTTGTAGTAAGAACTGCTATGCTTATGAATGCAAAGCCGGCCTGTGAAATACTTGAATAAGCCAGTATTCTCTTTACCCTGTCCTGCACAGAAGCAAGAAATGAACTTAGGAATATGGTTATAAGAGCAATAGAAAGGAAAAGCGCGGTAACAAAAAGGGAAGAAACGGGCAGTGCGAAAAAGAATATCCTTATCATCGCAATTAGTCCCGCCGCCTTGGATACCGAAGAGATAAATGCAGTTACTGAACTTTTCGAAGCCTCATATGTATCGGGAGCCCACATATGAAATGGAACAAGGGTTGATTTAAAACCGAGCCCAGCTATTACTATAGCAACGCCTGCGATGAATGGCAGGTAAGAAATTACGTGCAAAGAAGAAAATGAAAGAGTGCCTGCACCCGCATAAATAAGAGATATCCCAAAGATCAAAATCACCATTGAAATTACTCCCGTAGAAAGATATTTTACAGCTCCTTCAAGCGCATTTCCTGATTTGTACATGTAGACAAGAGCATACGTAGATATGGATAGTATTTCAATGGAAATAAACAGGGAGATAAGATTGCTTGATAAAACCACAAGAGTCGAACCAAGAACCGCAGAAAGATATGAAATGTCCATTGCAACACTGTGCTCATTTTTATCCGATATTATAAAGAGGTATATAAAGAAGGAGAGAAACAGCATAAAACCTGTTACAAACTGGGAATACTGCACTTCGGAAAACAGGCTTATGTCCATGTTTCCGTATATAACATCAAAAACAAGCGCCAGACCGAGAAAAACAGCCGTTAAATAGTGCAAAACGGCCTTTTTATTACTATTCAAGCCATGCCTTAAGAAATCTACAAGTATAAGAAGCAGTATGCCTGCAAACAAAATGTACTGCGGATTTAGGTATTCCATTTTATAGCCCTCCGAGCGTGTTTAAAATTAATGAAGGAAACAGCCCAAATAGAAGAATAAAGAAAGAAAGGAATGACATAAAAAGCAGTTCATTTTTTGAAAGGTCGGTTAAACCTGCAAAGGTCTTTTTCAACTGACCGAATAAGGACTGCTTGATTACCCTTAGGTAATAATTCGTAGAAAGCATTATGCCGAAGATAGCAATAAGAGATATGCCTGCAACTGCGTATGAGCCTACAAAGATCAGTAATTCTCCCGGAAAGTTTGATAATCCTGGAACTCCAAGACTTGCAAATATCCCAAAGATAAGGAAGAACGAAAGCAACGGCATCCTTGACATAAGCCCTCCCATTCTTTCAGTTTCATTTGTACCAGTCTTTTGCATGAGTATGTAGGATATCCCAAACAGCATTGTAATTATGAAGCCGTGACTTATCATTAAAAGAACCGATCCTGCAACTGCCAGATTAATGCCTGATGAAATACCAATAAACACCAAAGACATGTAAAACATGCTTGAATAAGAAAGAAGCTTTTTAAGATCCTTTTGGCCAGAAGCGGTAAACGCGATGTAAATAGCGGTGAATACCCCTAAAGCTATCAGGGGTAATCTGAAATCTAAAAGAACGTTTCTGAAAAGTCCGAAGCCAAATAGAATAAATGCAAATCCTCCAAGCTTCGAAAGCACACTGGATAAAAGCATAGTTCCTGAAGAAGGTGAATAATAATAAGAGTCAAGAAGCCAGCCATGCAATGGAAAGATTGGCATTTTTATCATGACTGTTATTAAAAGCAGGAAAAAGGAAAGGTATTCTATGTACGAAGGCAAAAGCGACATTTTAGATGCAATAACAGAAAAGTTGAAGCTGCCTGTGTAAAGGAAAAGAAGAATAAAAACTGCAAGAAGAGTAAGACTTCCGAATTGGGTAAATACAAGAAATTTCATAGCTGCCTTTTTACCTTTTTCAGGGTTACCCCACAGCCCTGTAATGAAAAACAGGGAAAGGACTGCAGCTTCCCAGAAAATAAAGAATACTATAAGATTTGATGAAACGAAAACAGAGATAACAGAAACGTATACTAAAAGGTAGAATAGATAAAAAATACTTTTGCTTTGTTTTATTTCCTTAGCTGCAAAAAGAAATATTGCAATAGGAACTGTTACTGCCAGAAGAAGAAACGGAAAGGTTATGAAATTTTCCTGCAATGAAAAAGAAAAGCTTATACTTGGATTTATACTTACATTAAAGCCTGAAAAGCCGAAGATAATGCCGAGAGCAAATAAAATAGCATTTACTATCATTACCGAAAGTGTAATTATCTCCGTGGAAGGCAGCTTGTCATAGAATCTTTTTAGTATTAAAAAAAGCATCCCAATTGCAGGAACTACAAGAAGAAGAATTAAGCTTATCATATGAAAATCACCGCGATAAGGATTACTGCAACTAATCCTATTATAACTGCAGTTATGTACCTGAATGCATCTCCGTTTTCAATCTCCCTTGTTTTTGAAGAAAGAATAAAGGTAGATTCCGCCACTCTAGACATTGCATTTGAAAACATGAAGTCAAAACTTCCAACGTAAAAACCAAAGGTTGAGATAGCATTCCCGATTGCTATTATAAATTTCTCATATCCATAACCTGCAATTTTTTCTGCTATACCCTTAATTTTCTCAGTTAATTGCTGTGTTTTCCCAAGGTAAAAGAATTCATAGGAGATGAATAGCCCCAGCAAAGAAGCTGCAAGCGCTATAAATGAAAAAGCATCAAAGGAGTATGCAATGCTTATTATGCCATTAAAGAAGTAAAGGAAAACTCCGCCGATTGTAGAAATTATTGAAAGAAGCACTATCGGAAAGAAAAGGTTAAATTCCTTTTTAAGAGGTTTTTTCGCCTTGCTCCTAAATATGACGAAGAAGGCTCTAAAAGAGAAAAGAGCAGTTAAAAAGGCAACAAAAACAAATGCTATGTTTTCAAATATATTGAAGTTATGTGTAAGCGCCGAATGGGCAAAAAAGCTCATAAAAGGAGGTATTGCTGAAATCGAAGCAAAGCCTATTAACGCAGGGATTGTAAACCATGCCCCTTTTAACTTCTTACTACCTAATTCATAAACGTCATAAGTACCGAATGCAATTGCAAGTCCGCCGCTTATGAAGAAAAGCATGGATTTAAAAACAGCATGTGTAAACAGGTAAAAAATCGCTCCACCCGCATTTAAGGTTCCTATAGCTAAGAACATGAAAGCAAGACTTTCTATTGTTGAGTATGCGAGTATCTTCTTGAAGTGCCTTTCCTTTAAGCCAAGCAACGCTCCTATGAAAGCTGTGATAAACCCTATGACAACTATCAAGTTAAGAAGGCCTGCGGCAGAGATGAGGGGAAGAAGCCTTACTAAAAGGTATGCACCTGCTGCAACCATTGTAGCAGAGTGAAGAAGAGAACTTACCGGGGTAGGGCCTTCCATTGCATCTATCAACCAGGTATAAAACGGAAACTGTGCCGCCTTTGAAAGTCCTGCAACTGTAAAAAGAGACCCTGCGATTATCAATGCAGTCAAGGGCATGGAGGAAAGGGAGTTCAAAATAGATGATATCGAAAAAGTCTTAAGCGTGGAGAAAACTACTACTAAAGCTGCAAGAAAGGCAAGATCTCCGATTCTTGTTATTATAAGGGCCTTCTTGCTGGAAACTGCAGGGCCTTCCCTGTCATACCAAAAGCCTATCAAAAGATATGATGTTATACCGACAAATTCCCAGAATATAAAAAACAGAAGCAGACTATTTGACATCACCAAACCAAGCATGGAGAATATGAAAAAAGACATCTCTGCATAAAATCTTGCATGCTTTTCTTTTCTCATGTAAACGCCAGCAAACATCAAAACCATGACAGATATAAATGAAACAAGCAACGCCATGAAAAGCGTCAGGTTGTTTCCTATGAAGGAAAGAGAAAATGAGAAATTACTAAAGGAAAACCAGGTATAACTTTCTATGATATTCTTATTGAAATACAGAATAAAAAAGAGAATAGAAAGGAGAAATGATATTACTGCAGCCGACAACGAAATCAACCAGCTTACATTTTTCCTTTCTCCCAATAAAGGAATCAAAATCGCAGAAATTAACAGCGGAAGAAGGATTAGATACAGCATATCATCCTTTATACCTCCCTAGCTTTGATATTGAAAGCGAACCGGTCTTTCTTGAAAAAACAACCATTAAGGCAATAAAAACAACGGTTTCAAATACTATCATTATAAGCGTTATAAGAGCATAGCTTATTCCATTCAAAGCCGAATAAAAATTAGCAGCTGATACGAAATTTATGATGGCCGCATTGACTATTATTTCAGAAGATATAATTATGGATATCCCCTCCCTCCTTGAAATTATGCCGTATATGCCTATCACAAACAGTATACTGGTAAGCAGCAGAAAATAAGATTCTTGTATCATATCTTTTCGCCCCTGCTTAGTATATATATGGTTGAGAATATGCTTGCTATCGCAGTAAATGCCAGGACAAGAAGGAGACCTGCATAATTTTGGAAGAAGTATGCCCCAAAATCGGCATAATTTAAAACTGCAGAAGATTGATTGGAAGGCATTTTAAGCAGCAGAAATGAAGTTACTGCCAGTATTATTATTGGGAGAGAAATAGAAAGCTTTGAGTTTATCCTTTTAACTGTCCCTTCAGGCATCGAACTTATTCCTATTGCGAGCAGAAGCACTATTCCGCCATTGTATATTATAAGCTCTGCTACTCCCAAAAAAACAGCATTTAAGTAGAGTATCATTGCAGTTACTGATATAACAAACATGAACATGTAAAGAAGAGAATGTATGAGATTCTTAGTAATGACCATTAAAATAGCGGTAGATACGAGTAAACCGGAGATTATCAAAAATCCAATGCTCCCTAAATCCATTATAGTAGATAAGAATTTTATAAATAAATAAGTGGTTTTTCACTGTCAACAATAAAATCCATTATAAACTGTAAATAATACTTATTTATTTAAAAGAAATCATATAATTTTATGATCGGATTTAGTATAAAGAACTACGAAAAGGAGTTTGATACCCAAGAATTAGAAAAAAAGCATGTATTCTATGATCTTTACATAAAAAGCGATGACCCTCAGGTATTAAGGAACCAGGTATCAGAGTACATGACTGACATGGACTACAGGATACTGCTTAATGAACTTGCAAAATTCGAGGATACTGAACTGGAGGAAACTTTCAGGGGCGGAAATGTAAAGCCGATAAGAGCCCTGATAAAGAGCGCTAAGGACAACAAGAAAGGATCAAAGTACCCTATAGCATGGAAGACCTGTCTTATTCTGGGAATAGTTTTGTTAGCACTTCTTCTTGTTTCTTATAGAGCAAATATATACACAAATATAACTCATTTTAGTTATTCTGCATCTGCACTTGTACTTTATGGGATGATAGCCTTTTTTGTGCTGTCATTGATATTCTTCGAAATAAAGAAGATAGTTCCAATATTTTTATGGGCAAAAATAATAGGAGTTTATGACCCTACAGAGGAATCTGCAAATGTAAGAGTTGTTCTGGCAGGGGATTGCAAGTTCAAGGACAAAGATTCATATTCTAAACTTGAAGGGGACATGACTGAAATGTACAGCGAGCTTTCAAGAAAATACGGAAACAAGTTGGATAAAAGACAGCTGGCTAACAGCGTGTCGAATAGCCTTTCAATGGGGCCACAAGGCTCAATGAAGCTTAACAACAAATTAAGGGATGTAGAGAAAGAATCTGCAGACTTAGAAAGGAATTTTGTTGCCGGTAAAATAAGTCAAGATGAATACAATAAAATGAAGGCACAGATTGAAGCAAAAAGGGCACAATTAGATACTTTATTTGATTTAATAAACGGTTAAGTAAAAATAATTAAATAATATTAACAGAACTTAAAGGCATTCTCTATAGAACTTAAGACTTCGAAGATTTTGTCGACAGCTCCTTCTTTCTAAGCTCATTCTTCAGCTGAGCGACTTTCTTCTTCAAATGCCTGTACTTGCCAGCATCAGCTGGCTGGAGCCCCTGCGTCTTCTTTATGTTCATTTTCAGAAGTTCCATTTCCAAGTCCTTCAGATTCTCTTCCATCATTTATTTTCACTCCTCCCATGTTTTCAGTCGGCACGACTATAGTCACTTTTATGCCTATCGATCCTCTTTTGAGCACTAACTGTTTTTTTGCGCTTCTTACTCCAAAAAATTCCACTTGGCCGGTCTTTGGCATAACGCTGCCAGTTGGTCTAAATTTAAAGTGTGCAGCTCTTTCTTTTATAACTCCCCCTATCTCTATTTCTACTCCCTTTGCGCCTGCGGCCATTATACTGTCCATTGCCTTGTGAGCAACTACTTTATATTTCATCGGCCCATACTTGGCTATCTTAAAGGCTATCGAGTCTGCTACTATGGCAGGGTCTAAATTAGGATTCTGTGAACCTTCAACCTCTATTCTGGGAGATTCCTGGTTGAAATATTCTCCAAGTTCTTTTGAGCTTTCCCTGAGTATCTGATTTGCTCTTGTTATTATTGCTCCTGGCTTGGGCGTTTTAATTACTACCTTCATTCCCAAAGGTGTTTTCTCTATTCTTATGTCGCTTATACCAAACCTGCTAAATTTCTTGAACAAGTATTCCCTTGCAGTTTCATCGTTCACTTTATTTGCGATTATTTTTTTGGGTAACATGTCATTTCTCCGCCTTTAACTCTTCGCTTTCCACGCTTTTATTACTTTCCTGCTCAACTGTTTCTTCTTTTCTTTTTTCTTCATCAGGTTTTTTGTCCTCTGCCTTTGCTTCTTCTTTTACGCTTTCTTTAGCAGCGGAGCTTTCAGCTGCTTTATCTGGATTAGCTGGCTTCTTTTCAGGCATCTTTCTTTCCTGATCAACTAATGAATAAATCGTCAAATTTGTACGCTTTCCATGCCTGTAAACAGTTCCGCTTGAAAACCTGGGATAACCTCCCCTGCCAAGAGAATAACTGCTTACAACTATCTTTGACTCATCAAAACCCATATTCTTGGCATTTGCCTTCAACTCTTCCAGCATGGAAATTACCTGTTTAGTTGCTTTCTGCGGGTAACCTGCGGGTACGCCCTGCTTGTGGCCTTTGCTCGGATATTTTCTAAATGGTATATAAGCCTGCTTTGCAAGTACTCTTTTAAGCAGGGCATTTGCCTTTGAGATCTGCTTACCTTTAACCGCTTCCATTATCTCATGAGTATGCTTAAGCGATATCGGCATTCCCTCTCTTTTCACCTGTATTGTAGTTACCATATCTACTTAATAGGAACAAACCCGCTTGAACGTGTCGCTTTCATACCTGGAGAACCGTGCTTTACCTGTTTCGTTGTAAGTGCAAACTCCCCTAAGCGATGAAAAACCATTGAAGGTTTTATTTCTAACGGTATAAATTCCTTCCCATTGTGTACATGTATTGTAAGGCCGACGAAATCCGGCATTATAAACATCTCCCTCATGTGTGTTTTGATGTTTTTTGATTTTGCTGCTTTTTTCTTCATGTTGACAAGAAATGCCTTTTCTTCCGGAGAAAATCCTCTTTTTATGGCCCTTCTGAAATCAGCATTGGCTATCTTCGCAAGCTCCTCATTTGACATCTTTTTAAGCTCGTCTATGCTTTTTCCTCTGAATTTATACTCTTCCATTATCTAACACCGGTCCTCTTAGGGGCGATCGCTCCTACCTTTGCACCTGGAGGAGAGTTCCTAGCGGAACTTTTAGACTTGTGCTGTGTACTTCTTCTTTTCCCTCCGAATTTGTGCTCGTAAGCGTTCATTGCAACAGCAGCATTCATAGGCCAGTACCTGCTTCTGGCTTTTATAAGATGATATTTGTTTCCTGCCTTATAAAATGGTTTTTCTTTTCTTCCTGCATTGGCTATTTTACCTATAATCGCCCTGCAGTCCTGCTTCAACCTAAGGATCTTGCCGCTTGAAAGTGAGATAGCAACTTCATTTCCAGTGTTCTCCATTATCCTTGCACTGTTTCCGCCTGCTCTTATAAGCTTTCCGCCGTCTCCTGCTTTCAATTCAACATTGTAAACGTTTGTTCCTGTTGGAATATCTCCAAGCCTTAGAACTGAACCATCCTTTATGCTGTCTGTTTTCATATATGGTATTATAAGGCCTTCATATGCTCCAACGAATGCAGGCAAAAATGATTTTGAACCATTCTCAAATTTTATCTCCATTAATGGAGCAGTTCTGTAAGGATCATGAATAAGCTTTATTACTCTGGCGTTCATAGGCTCTAGCGAATTTGGAAGCTTTACCTTTCCGATTGCCTTGAAATCGTTGACTCTGAAAACCCTGCTCTTTCCTCTTCTTCTTGACCTTGGTACTTTCATATTATCGAAATTATACTCTACTTATGTTTTTTACCTTTATATATATTTTTACCTTCAATAAAAACAAAATATAATAAAGATTAGGGCATTTTATTCTTTAATAATGAAAAATAATGCATTAAAGCTTTTCGGAAGTGAAATAATCAGGGAATCTGAAGGATTCGCCAGACTGTGCAGAACCGGCAGGAGATGGGAAGGAAAAGCGATTCTTATCGTATTAGATGCCTGCCTTGACAGCACAGGATTAAACTACTTTACTGTTGTTGTGCCCAGAGTTAATTATTTCCGGGAAAGGTATGTAAAAACCGGAACGATATCAAAATGCAGCGATTTCAAAAAACTAGGAGAAAAGGAATTGCTTTCTATGTTCAAAAACAGAAGGGTATGGGCTGCAATGAAAGAGATATGCGAGTTTATAACAGAAAGAGACAATGAAGAAGATGAAATAAAAACGCTTAAAAAATGGGCAGAAAATGCGGATCCATTTAATTTCAAAAAAGATGAGCTGGGAGGGATAAAGGGGATAGGAATAAACACTTTTCAGTACTTAAGAATACAGAGCGGGATAGACACAATAATGCCGGATAAAATAATAATGAAATGGATAAGTAGGAATTTTAAAAATGTCAAAACACCCTATGAATGCATAGCTGAAGGAGATAAAATAAGCAAAACCTTAGGCATTAGCAAAACGGAGCTATGTTGGGCCATATGGATAAAGGAAAGCGGTGAATTAAATCGCATAAAGATAGAATAAAAACATATATAAAACAGAAAAAACTTTTTCTTTTATGGATATAAATAAAGTAAATTTTATAAAAAAATCTTTCATAAACTTTGAAGACAAAACCGAAAAGCTTCTGATATACAGAGAGACCGGCGAGAATGAGTTTCATTTTGTATTTAAATGTCCGAAATGCGGAAAAGAAAATGATTTCCAATCAGAATTAAAAACTGAAAAAGTCAAAGAAGGCGGAAAAGCTAAGGAAAAATACATTTTTAATTGCAGCAATTGCGGACAAGTTTATTCAGTAGAAAGATTAAAACCTCCGCGTGCTCATTAAAATAGTATGAGCCAATTAAAGGACACAATAATTAAACTTGTTAACGACTATAAGATAAAAAGCAGCAACGAGAACGGACAAAATTTTCTTATAGACGAAGAAGTGTTAAAAGAAGAAATAGAAAAATGCGAATTAAAGCCTTCTGACATAGTTTTGGATATAGGCGCAGGATTTGGAAGCATAGAAACACTGGCAAGAAAACAATGCAAAGTCATAGCAATAGAAAAGGAGATAAAGTGTTACTCTTATTTAATTGACAAATATGAGATAGATCCAAATGTACAAATCATAAACGCAGATGCGCTGGAAATAATATACCCCAAGTTTAACAAGATAATATCCAATCCACCATACAACATTGCAGACAGAATAATTGACAAGCTCTCATTCTATGATTTTGAATTCGGCGTAATGATACTTCCTAATACTATATCCAAACAGCTTTTGTCAAAGGAAAGCATTACTAAATTCTCTGCCATCCAAAGAATATTCTTCGAATTCGAAGAAATACATGAAGTAAATAAAGAGGCATTTTATCCCATCCCAAGAATTACAAGCAGGATGATAAAGATCACAAAAAAACAAAATGATATTTTACAGGAGATATTCAGAAGAAGAGAGATGCTGCTGAAAAACGCCTTTATAAATGGAAAGATTGCACTTGACTATAAAACAAAAAGAGAGAGCAGGCAGGCATTTCAAGAACTGCCGGATAATATCAAATCAATAGGCAGCAAGCAGGTAAATGAATTGACTTTAAAGGAGATAGATGAAGTGGTAAAATACCTGGATCACTGAGCCTTCTGTTCAGGCATCTTTACGCTAACAACCCTGCTTATACCCTCATCATTCATAGTAACGCCGTAGATTACATCTGCGTTTATAAGAGTAGTTTCATTGTGCGATATTATTATGAACTGGGAGGATACTGAGTAAGCTTTAACGAGTGCTGAGAAATTACCGGCGTTGATTGCGTCCAAAGCTGCGTCCACTTCATCTAATACATAGAAAACTGCATCCGTGTATTTTGACAGGGCCATTATCAATGAAATAGCCAGAACTGAAAGCTCGCCACCGCTTAATCCTCTTATATTTCTAACTCTTTTATTTGGAAGCTCCACAGCGATATCTAATCCTGACGAAAACACATCATTGGGATCTTCCGGCACCAGCTCAGCCTTTCCTTTTGTTATTGAATTGAAAACCTTTGTGAAAATAGCATTTATATCAGACAGCGTCTTCATGAATGACTCAAGTTTCTTCTGTTCTATCTCTGATATTACAGATAATATTCTGTTTCTTTCATCATTCAATTTTTCGAGTTTAACCTTAAATTCCTCATACTGCTGCTGTGTTTCCATGAAAGTCTTAAGTGCAAGTTCATTTATCGGGCCGAACGAATTTATCTTAGAGTTAAGAGAATTAATTTCCTTGGTTAGCTTCTCCAGAGTCTCTCCTTCTTCTACATTCACACCTTCTATCTTGTATTTTTTATATTCTTCCTCGGCTGTTTCAAATTTTACTCTGAACCCAGCTTCCTTAACCTTCAAGGCGTTTATTTCTTCTGCAGCCTTCTGGGAATTTGCGTATATTTCCTCCCTTTGCTTCTGCAGCACATTAAGCTCATTCAAAAGCTCGCTTCTTCTTTTTCTCAGCATGTTCAGGTTATTTGACTTGTTTGAAAGCTCTTTTCTGGCTTTATCATAATTTTCCTGTGTGTCCTTTATTGCATTCTCCACATCCTCTATCTCTTTTTCAAATCTTTCTCTTTCCTTGTTAAGCTGCGAAAATCTTCTTTCCAGATTACTTATCTCTGACATAAGAACTGCCGAAAGCTTATTTCCGGAAGTGGCAACTTTAACCTGCAAGTCACTGACTTCCCTCTCGAGAACATCTATCTCTTTTTTGTGGTCTACTATATCCGGTTTATCCTTTTCCAGCTCTTCTAATTTTGATTTTAAATTCAGGTTTTCATTCTCAAGTAATCTTATGCTTTCTGATATCTCCGATTCTGTGCCAGTGAATTTTGATTTTTCCTGCAGAAGCTTTGATATTTTGCCCTTTGTTTCATCAAGGGCCTTCTGCCTTACCTTTATCTCAGTCATAAGCGAGTTCAACGTGGATTCCTTCTCTATTATCTCCTCATCATACTTTTCCTTAAGTTTTGAGTGTTCGCTTATTTCAGTGTTTATTTCGGCTATCTTTTTGTTAACATTCAGAATATTTGGCATGTCAAAATGACCGCCTGAAACCGTCCCAGTTTTTTCAAATACCGTGCCATCCGGTAAAACCATCCTGTACTGGTGTATAAGCTCTTTTGCAGAGTCAAAGTTTTTTACCAAAACCGTGTCACCAAAAACAAATTTCATCGCAGGCGCAAGATTTTCGGTAAAATTAACAAGATTTATTATATAATCGACTATACGCGGATCATTCAACTTTTCAAAACTATAACCGCTTTTAACGGTTGTTAGAGGTATAAAAGTGTAAAAACCAAGCTTTTCATTTTTAAGTTTATCTATGCACTGCCTTGCTGTTTCCTCATTTTCAACGATTATGAAATCACCCCTCCTTCCTATTGATCTCAGAACGGGAGTTGAATACTCCTCATTTTTCAGCGAAAAAAGCTCGGATACTAACCCATATATCCCTTTTATATCCTTTTTTAGCTTATTGACTACTTCTACTGCCCTATTCTGTGATGATAAGGAATTTCTCTGGTTAAGCAGGTTCTCCCTCAATAGATATACTGAGTCAGCTTCTCTTTTAGCCTGGATTTTCAGCTTGTCAATTTCCGGTTTTAATGAAGAAAAAGACAGTGTCATCTCCTTTATTGTTTTTTCAAGATCGTTCTTGCTGGAATCTAAGGCAGTAAGCTCTTCCTGAAGTTCTGCAATTTTAGGGTAGTTTGCAAGAGCAACCTTCTGCTCGTATATCTTTTTGTCTATGTCGTATATCTTTTTTTCAAGTGATTCCTTTGTTTTAAGGTAATTCTGTGTCTTAGATTCACTTTCCACCAAAGAAAGTTTTTTAGAGTTCAAAACAGTTATTCTTTCTTCAAGCTTCTTTTTCTCTTCCTCTTCATCCTTTATCTGCCTTTTTATTTCTTCCTGTGATTTTGAAAGCTCCTCTATTGATAAAATAATATTATTGAGCTGTTCATTGTCATTCTTAAGCACGGCATTCAGCCTTGCAAGCTCAGAATCAAATTCCTTTGCTTTGTTTTCTGCGTCCAGTATTTCCTTTTCGCCTTCCGCTTCTGCTTTTGTGTTTATAGCTTCTACTTCCTCATTTATCTTTTTTACTTTTTCATTCAATTTTGATATCTCTGCAGAAAGCTCCTCATTCCCCTTCTCCGCTTCCTTAAGCTTTTCTAGTATTGCCCTTAGCTCCGAATCTGCTGCATCTCTTTTAATCGTTGATTGTTTTGAAAGGAGGGAAGAATACTTATTTTTAAGCTCTTGAAATTCCACTGCCCGTGTCTTTTCTTTTTCAAGTTGCGACATCAATTTCTGCTTTTCGTTAAGAACAGTTTCTATTTTTGCTATATTATCTTCTACTTTTTTCATCTCGTTCATTGCCTTACTTTTTTTGTCTTCAAACACGCTTATTCCCGAGATGTCATTTATCAGACTAAGCCGATCTTCATTAGATGCGCCAACAACTTCAAGTATCCTTCCCTGCGGGATTATATTGAATCCATCCTGCCTGAATTTTACCAGTGAAAGGACATTTAAGACCTCTTCTCTTGTAGATGCCTTTCCATTTATCCGGTAAACGCTCTTTCCGTTCTTATCTACTTTTCTGCTTATTGAAACTTCATTTTCCTCTATTCCATGGAACTCTTTCTTTGAATTGTCAAGAATGACATTGACTTTTGCATGCTCTGCCTGTCTTCCGCTCTTACCCCCATTAAATATTAAGTCAGTAAGCAGATCAGAACGCATCTCTTTCTTTGATGAACCTCCAAAAACAAAAAGAAGCGCATCAATTATGTTGCTTTTTCCTGAACCGTTAGCACCTGCTATGGCATTAAAACCATTTACAAAATCGAACTTGACATGCCCGGCAAAGGATTTGAAATTATCAAGTTCTACTTGCTTTATATAAGTCATATTCAACTATCTAAAAAAATTTTTAATATTAAATGCTAACTATTTCTCTGTGTGTGCAGAATCAGCCCACGACATGCGAAGATACCAGTTTTTTGATCTTTTCCGGCAGGTATTTTCCCTTTATGTGAAGTACTACTTCATTGCTAGGGTGAGTCTCATTCTCATTTTCTGTGAATATGAAAATCTCATTTCCATCCACTATCACAAATCTACCTATATCCAGATCTGTTTTGTTAAGCTTTCCAAACTGCTTTATTTCGTTCATTAATGCCTCGTTAACGTCTTTTACCGGTGCATAAATATGAACAGTTACGTTGTTGGCTTTGGCTTTTTTAAGTGCCCTTCCGAGAGCGCTTATTTTCTTTTCCAATGACTGCTCAGTGGTAATTAGTACTATCTCTCCCTTGGCCGAACCTATGCTTTTCTTTATCCTGAAGTATATATTGTCTAATCCCTGGTATGAGTTAGCAACCTTCCCTTCATCTATGTATTTTATGCCCTTATTATAAAGATTTTGAAGGTCGTTCAGCATAGCACTGTCCTTTAATTTGCTTAGTTTCTCCAGCTTCTGGTCCAGTGATTCCTTTGCTTTTTCTTCCAGCTTTTCTATCAGCTCCTGCGGAGGAATCGCCCTGTAACTTATCGGTTTGCTTAAATCCCTTACTATAAAACCGCCGTTTTCCAGCGAAACAAGTATATCATAAGCTCTTGATTTCGGTATGTTAGCTATCTCACTAAGTTTACCGGATGTTGACTTACCCTGGGAAAGCAGGGCAAGCCATATCTTTGCCTCATATAAGTTCAATCCGAACATCCTTCTTATCTTAGCTATATAATCTTCACTAAATGACAATGCCATAGTTAATCACCTACACAATACTTAGCAATAAACAACTATATAAATCTTTCTTTTTCACCGAAAATAAAAGTAAAAAATAAAAAATAAAGTGATCCTTATACCTTTGCCTTGAATACCCACATTGCAAAGGAGAATACTATTATTCCAAGTATAACCTCGAATAATGGGTATATATAAGCCGATGGAGATGTTGTAACGGTCTTGTAGAAGTATCCACTAAGAACCGCTGAAGAAATGATAGATGTTAATCCCAGAACTATAAGGACCAATCCAAATCCGAACAGAATCAATCCCATAGCTGCATCTACCGCTCTTTTCTCCTCGTCGACAAACTTTAAACTGTCTTTCGCTTTCATAACACCTTTAAGTTTTTGTTATTTAAAAGCTTTTTTTATTAAAAAAAGGGAAATGTTACTTAACAATAAATACTTGAAAAGCTTAGTAAAGGCATGGAAGAGGAAAAATGCATATTCTGCATGATTGCAAGCAAAAAAGTACCCGCCAAAGAAGTTTATGAAGACCAGATGCTGATAGGAGTTTTAGATATTAACCCTGCTTCAAAGGGCCATGTAATCATGATCCCAAAAAAGCACTACAATAACATATATGAGATACCCCAGGAGGAATTTTTGCAGTACATGAGCGTAGCGAGGGCCGTTGGTTATGCGATATTGTTATCACTTGCCCCCAACAACGTAGAAATGCTTTATACAAAGGAACTAACAAAAGGCAATGTAACACCGCATGCGCTTATACACCTGATACCGAGATACAACGATGATACTATAAACCATGTCTGGCAACCGCAGAAAATGGAAGAAAGCGACTTTACCGCTGTGGAAAACGCTATAAAATCGGCAATAGAAAAAGTAAAGTCAACAGACGTTCAAAAACCTGCTAAACCGGCAGATGAAGAACAGAAAAAACCTGAAAACGCAGTAAAAGAGAACAAGCCGCAGATAAATATAACCAGAAAAGTAGTCGTATTCTAGTTTCCTTTGTATTCTACGGTTTTATCGTCTTCCTTCTTTATTTCTTCCTGTATTGTTTCCTTTATTTCCTTGAATTCTTTTTTATCAACGTCAAAGTAATCATAAAATGACGGGGTAATTTTTATTACCTTTTTACCGTCTTCCACTGCGGTTGAGACCAGCCCTCTGGACTGCAGTTCCTTGACGTGCTGATATGAAATGCTGCCCCGCTTTTTAATTAAATCCGCCTGCTTTATTTTTCCATTTAGGACTATCAAGCTAAGTGTCATTAAAACTCCCCTGCTCATGTCTGTCCTGAGGTTATCCTGAACCAGGTAAAGAAGATCACTCCTCAGCCTCATTCTGTATAAATTGCCTTCTGTCAAGATGTAAAACGCGCTCTTTCTTTCAGAATACCCTTTATTAAGATCATTGACGGCCTTTTTTACCATTATCGGATCTGATTTTGTCCTCTTTACTATCTCCTCCAGGCTTATGCCATCACCAAAGGAAAATATAAGCGCTTCAACATACTCGTTTATCTTTACCATATTACCGATATAAGGATATAGTCACATTTATTGATTTTAAAAGTTCACATCACTTTACCCTGCTTTTTACGTAAATTTCCTCGAAAGGTTCATTCTGTGAAATCTCCACTTTATTCATATTTGATATGAACAAAAGCGGCAGTAAAGTATAGATTATTTCCTTCCTGTCGTTCTTTTTTGTTACCAGCTCAGAAAAAAGAACGATTTCTTTAATGCCGAAGAGTTTACCTAATTTTTCTAGTAGCAGTCTTATTCTATCCTCTATTTTAACTTCCTTCAACTTTAATTCGAAGTTTATTTTCTGCTTTGTATTATACCGCATAGCTTCTCTTATTGTATTTATAAGCTCGGTAAGAGTTATCTTTCTGCTCCTGAAAATCGGAAGTTTCGATGTAACTGCTATGTCAAACGGCACAGCCTTTATATACCTCTGCTGGCTTTCTCTCTCCTTTTTTACGTTAAGCTCAAGCATTTCCTCTACAACGGTATCGGATTTCATCTTAAGAAGTATGGCAGCAGTGTAAACAAACTTCCCACCAAATCTAAAGTCTATCTGGTTTATTTTAGAGATCAGCGCAGCGAACCTGTCTGCTATTTTAATAAGGTCTATGTCCATTGGATCCATGCCTTCATCCCTTATTATTGTGGTTATAAGATGCTCCCACCCAAGCTCGTCGTTCAGTATAAGCTTGTATATTTCTTCGTGATCCATTTCAACCGAAGTAATTAAGCTCCTTCGCCTTTTCTTTTTTACTGTAAAGTTTCTTTGCCATCTCTTCGTACTTCTTTGCGTCTTCCGGAGTCAAGCTTGGCCTTACAAGATCAAGGGCCTTCTCAAAGTCTTCCCTGGTTACCTTGCTTGCAGAAATGTTACTTCTAAGAGCATTCATCCCTGCTTCCTTTGCAAGTCTTTCTATGTCCGAACCAACGTAGCCTTCTGTTTTTTTGACAAGGAATTCAATCAGTTCTTCCTTATCGCCTTCTATCGGCATTTTATTTAAGTATACTTTAAGTATTTCCCTTCTCCCATTCTCATCCGGAGGGGGGACAAATACTATGTTGTCAAACCTGCCTGTCCTCAGTATTGCCGGATCGACCTTGTCAACCCTGTTTGTAGCGCCTATAACGATTACGTTCTTAAGAGGCTCTATTCCGTCTAATTCTGTAAGCAGCTGATTCACAACCTGTTCTGTTGCATTGTTTCCTTCATAGTTAGATCTTGACGAAGCTATACTGTCAAGTTCATCTATAAAGATTATGGATGGAGAAACCTGTCTTGCTTTGTCAAATATCTCCCTTATCCTTTTCTCGCTCTCCCCTACATACTTGTTGTATATCTCAGGCCCTTTAATCGCAATGAAGTTTGACTCTGTTTCATGTGCCACGGCCCTTGCAAGCAGTGTTTTTCCTGTGCCAGGTGGACCATAAAGCAGTATTCCCTTTGGAGGTGTTATACCTATCTTTCTAAATGAATCGGGGTGTTTTAAAGGCCATTCTATCGCTTCTTTAAGTTGGGCTTTTACCTGATCTAATCCTCCGACGTCCTCCCAGCCGACACTTGGCCTTTCAACTAAAACTTCACGCATTGCACTTGGCCTTACAAACCTCAATGCCTCCCTAAAATCGTCCATTGTAACTATAAGCTTTTCAAGAACGGTTTTCGGAATATTTTCTCCCTCTTTAACATTCAGTTCGTTTATGTTCCTCCTTATAACATTCATAGCAGCTTCCTTTATCAGCGATTCTATATCTGCACCAACGAAACCATGAGTTATCTTTGATATATAGCCAAGATCAACGGATTTATCCAAAGGCATGTTCCTTGTGTGTATGTTCAAAATTTCTAGCCTTCCTTTTTCATTTGGCACACCAAACATTATCTCCCTGTCAAACCTTCCAGGTCTACGCAATGCAGGGTCTATTGCATTTGGCCTGTTAGTAGCGGCTATGACTATAACCTTGCCCCTGCTTTTCAGACCGTCCATCAATGTAAGAAGCTGTGAAACAACCCTGTGCTCCACTTCTCCTATGCTTTCTTCCCTTTTTGTAGCTATTGCATCTATTTCATCTATGAAAATTATTGAAGGAGCATTCTTTTCCGCTTCATCGAATATTTCTCTTAATTTCTTTTCTGCATCGCCTACCCACTTGCTCATAACCTCTGGTCCGTTTATTGTTATGAAATGAGCATCGCTTTCATCTGCCACGGCCCTTGCAAGCAGTGTTTTTCCTGTGCCAGGTGGACCATAAAGCAAAACGCCTCTTGGAGGAGTTATACCAAGCCTCATGAATATCTCGGGATGCTTTAAAGGCATCTCTACCATCTCTCTTATCTTTGAAACCTCGTCTGACAGTCCGCCGACATCCTCGTAGCTTACATGCTTTACTCTGGATTCTTCGGAAAGCTTGACCGGTTCAGGAGATATGTTTATATCTGTGTTTTCTGTTATGACCACAAATCCTTTCGGAGAAGTTGAAGTAACTAAAAAGCGAAGCTCTGAAAAACCGAACTGAAAAGACGGAAAAGCAGTGTTCTCGAATATACTCATGATATCATCTCCAAAAAACGAAGCAAACGAGCTTCTTCCTCCGCTCCCAAGAGTTATTATGTCTCCCTTTGATATTGCTCTGTCTAAAAGTAATCGCCCTATCACATTTTCTGCGCCGCGTATAGATATTGTAGACAATGGAGAAAGGTTGACTACATCAGCTTCGTAGACCTCTGCTTTCCTAACTATTACATTTTCCCCTATTGCCGCTTTTGCATTCTTTCTGGTAGTACCGTCCATCCTTATTATATTTAAACCTAAATCACCGGGGTGAGCTCTATCGACCTTTGCAACGGTTTTTCTATTGCCCTCTATTTCAACGAAATCTCCGGGCCTTACCCCTATCTGTTTCATCCAAGGAGTTCCTATCCTTACCGAATTCTGCCCTATATCATCCTGCTGTGCTTCTGCAACCTTTAGACTTATTTCTATTTTGTCATTATCTTCCATTTTATTAACCTCCCAATATGAATACCTTCTTTTTCAAGTATTCAACCTTCCATTTTTTTATGAAATTCTCTGCGTCCTTCTCATGTATAGAAGGCACAAAAATAGCACTCTTAGTTAGTCTTCCTCCTCCTAAGGTCTGTAATAACCCTTCTTTTCCCCTTCTTCCCAGCAATGCATAATTAAACAGCATCTTTTTGCTCTGATCTAATCTCGTAAGATCATAAAATATTTCAGTTATCTCATTGAACCCCAGTTTATTAAAAAATGGCTCGTTGTCAAAAATACTTACTGCATCCATAAACTGTGAAAACATCTTCCTTTGCAGCATATCCACCATATCCAAAAATTCTATGTTTTTTCCGAAGACCTTTTCTATCCTTTCCTCATTGTCTCTGCTATCCTCTTTTAAGATAACATAAAGTTTATCATCCTTCTTTATCGCATCAAAAAGGCATTCAATTATATCATCAGGAATAGAGTCTATTTCCATATGTTTACGATAAACCATATGAATGAACTAATATAAATAACTTTCGCTTTCGTTTCGCTTTAAAAAGCTTTCTCTTCTCATAATTTTATAAAAATATAAAATTAGCATTAAAACAGTAAAGCTTAAAAATAGAAAAAAACGTAAAATGCTATGGTAGTTGCAACAGACGCAGGGGCTCTATATGCGATAGCCGCAGCAATAGCAATAGCAGGTGGTTTAATAGGTACCGGAATGGCACAGCAGGGAATTGGTGCAGCCGGTATGGGAATAATCGCTGAAAAACCTGAGAAATTTGGACAGGTACTTTTCTTCTTTGTAATCCCTGAAACACTATGGATAATAGGTTTCGTGCTGGGGTTAATATTGCTTTTACAGATATTGTGAGGCATAGCGTTATTATATGAGCCTGGAGAAAATAGCAGAACACATAGAGAAAGAGACAGATACTAAAGTCAAAAAAATGATTATAGAAGCGCAGATAAAGGCAAATCAATCAGCTAATGAGGCAGATAAAAAAGCCGAAGAGATACTGAAAGAAGCAAAAGACAAAACAAAAGTCCTTGTATCCGAAAAAGAAGAGATTGAAAAAGCCAAGATAAACGTTGAAAAGAACCAGATAATAAAAAAGGCCATGAGCAGTGCTTTCAAGGAAAGCATGAACAACCTTTATTCTTCGGAATCTAAATTCAGCAAAACTGCACAGTATGAAAAATTGATGAATATGCTTATAAAGGAGGCTAAAAAAAGAATCGGGGAAGATTCAATTCTTTTTATGAATAAGGATGATCTGCAGACTTTCGGAAAGAAGGAAAAGAACGCCAAGCTAATGAAAAAAAGTATGTTTGGAATTTATGCTGAAAGCCAAGACGGAAAATTCTCGATTGATTTATCCCTGGATAAAGTGATACAGTCTCTAGAAGAAAAAATTGCAAAAAGAGTAATTGAAAACCTGGAGAAATAAAATGGATTCTACATATGCTGGTGCGTACGGACATGTTAAGGCACTTTACCTTAATCTTTTAAGAAAGGACGAGATAGACAGAATAAAGGAAACCAAGAAAGAAGAATTCATGAATGTACTTTCTTCTACATCTTACAAAAATGAAATTGATCAGTTCTATAACCGTTTCAAGGAACCGGATATAATGGATGTTGTCGTAAACACTCATTTTTTAAATAACTGCAATTCCGCCATAGGAGTACTTCCAAGCATCGGAAAGCCGCTGATAAGGAGCTACCTTTCCAAGATAGACATACAAAACATAAAACTTATCCTTGCCGCAAAACTAATAGGAAAGAACGTGGAAATGACAGAGAACCTTTTGACTATAGGGAGGAGCTTCCCATTAGGATTATCAAGTCCCCTGATAAGCAAAGAAGAATACAGAAATATAATAGAGCAAAAAGACACTGTTGAAGTCATAAATTATCTTACAAGATATCCTTACGGAAGAGTACTGCTTCCTTTTTCAGTTTCTGCTGAATTAAGCAGAGACGTTTCTGGAATGGCATTGGCACTGGACATAGAATATTACAATGACCTGCTGAGGAACTTCAAATTCTACAATGGGAATGAGGGTCCTGTCCTGAGATTCATACAGGGACTAATAGATTTGAGAAATGTAATAACAGTAATCAAGGAGATAGAGCTGAAAAAACCCGCAAAGGAGCTTTTGATAAAAGGCGGATCTATCAGCATAGACAAACTAAATGACATGACAAAGATGAATATAGAAGAGTTCATAAAGGACTTGCCATATGATTTGAATGAAGCTCTGGAACTTTACAAACAGGACGGACTTATAGCAAATTTTGAAGTAGAGTTAAAGAGAATCGTGCATGATAAGTACTTACCGATATTCAGGGCAAATTCTTTATCAGTAGCAGCTACGCTTTCATTCATAATAAGCGCGGAAATAGAAAGGGACATTATAAGGCTTAACTGGTTTAAAAAATATTATAACATAGAAAAAAAGGTAGTCGATATAGGATATGGAATTTAAAAAAATAGTTTTTATCGGGGACAGAAGGGATAGCCTGGGATTGAAGCTTGCAGGTATAGACAATTCAATGGATTTAACAGGAAAAGAAGCGCTTAATGAAGTAATTAAATTAATAAAAAGCAAAGAATATAACCTTATAATAGCCGAAGAAAGTATAAAGGAATATGCGGACCAGAACGAGCTTAGCGCAATAAATTTAAGCGTTGATCCGCTAGTATTGCTTATACCTTCACAGGAAGTAGAAGAAAGCAAAGAATCGCTGGAAAGTCTGGCAAAAAGAATACTGGGGGTGGATATAACCAAATTAAAATAAGATGGAAGGAAAGGTAATAGGAATTTCTGGTTCTGTAGTAACTGTTTCTGGTCTTGAAGATCCGAAAATGAACAATATTGTTTTCATAGGGGAAAATGAACTTGTTGGTGAGAT
>JAMCSP010000029.1 GCA_023378865.1 Candidatus Parvarchaeota archaeon
TACCAATAGTCATAACATCCCAGACCATTTATGGCTCAACAAACAAGTTTGTTTACAGTACCTTACGTGAAATTTCCAGATTCGATAATATAATATATGTAGGAGACATGACAACTGAAACCGCATTCGTAAAACTAATGTTTGCACTTGGAAACAGCAAAAAACTTGAAGAAATAAAGAATATAATGTCAACTAGCCTGGCCGGTGAAATTAAGGAAAGAAGAGAAATAGATGAGTTTTTGATATGAAAATAAAATGCGGTTTTGAATGGCATGTACAGATTGACTCTGGCAAACTTTTCTGCCGCTGCAAATCCGAGATAAAGGAAAATAAAGATTATCTGGAGATAAAAAGACTTATAAGACCCTCTTTCGGCGAAAGCGGCAAAATAGATGTAAGCGCAGAATTCGAAGGTCAAAAGACAAAAAAAATAACATATAAGGTTTTTAACGACTCTGACTGCTTGGTGGATATAGATGAAGAACCACCACATGAGATTGACAAAGACGCACTTTCTGCAGGAGTCAATCTTTCCTATGCACTGAATGCGTATCTACTGAAAAATTTGATATTTATGAGAAAAACGATAGTTGACGGTTCCAATACGACTGGTTTTCAGAGAACGGCTATCCTAGCAGTAAACGGTGAATTCCCCTTCAAGGAGAAAAAAATAAAAATTGACACTATTTCGATAGAAGAAGACTCTGCCAGGAAGGAAACTGAAAATAGGGAAGAAACGGTCTACTTTCTTGATAGAATAGGTATACCTCTAATAGAAATTGCAACTGGGATAATAGAAACTGATGAAAACGAGGCGAAAGATATAGCATTGCAGTTTGGAAAGTTTACAAGGTTGTTTAATGTAAAAAGAGGGATAGGCACAATAAGGCAGGATGTAAACCTTTCTATTGAAGGAGGAAAAAGAGTAGAATTGAAAGGCTTTCAGAACATAAGAGAGATGGATAAAGTCATATTAAACGAGGCAAAAAGACAGGAAAACCTTATAAAAATAAAAAATGATTGGGGCTATGTTGCAAATGAAATTAAAAATTGGGAGTTTGAAGACATAAAAGAGATATTTGAAAGCACAGAATCAAATATAATAAAAAACGCAGTAAAAAACGGAAAAGGCATAATTGGAATTAGATTGAATGGTCTAAAAGGACTTTTAGGAACGCTTGTCTGCGAGAACAAGAGATTTGGAAGTGAAATAAGCGATTACTTGAAGATTAAACTGGGCTATGGGATAATACATTCTGATGAGCTGCCGGCATATGGTATAAGTGAAAACGAAAAAACCAGAATAGCAGAAAAATTAAATTGCGGCCAAAACGATTCCTTCTTGTTTTCAATATGCGACAAAGGTTATGAGAACTCTGTGATGGAAGTAATAAAGGAAAGGCTTACTTCTCTGCTTAAAGATGTGCCCTCTGAAGTAAGACTTGTACAGGATGACAATACAACCAGATTTTTAAGGCCGATGGGCGGAAAGGACAGAATGTACGTTGAAACAGACCTTCCGATACTAAGAATAGATAAAGACATTTTAGAAGAAGGGAAGGAATACATCGGCAGAAGCGTAGACTCCTTGAAAGCTTCCCTGAACATATCTGATGAATTTCTTGACCAGTTAATATCCTCAAGGAAACTTAGCGAAGCAATATATCTAAACAATAAAATTGGAATTGACTTCAATGTAATAATACAGGTAGCAGTAGAGGACTGGAAGTACATCAGAAGAAAATTTGGAAAGGAAATAAATAAGAATGATATAGAAGAGATCTTAAAGAAAATAAAAGCAAATGAGATAGTAAGAGACTCGGCAAGAATTATAATGGAAGGGATGGCATTAACTGGCAAAGGCGTTGAAGAAATAATAAAGGAAAAGGGGCTTAAAAAGAAAAGCAATACAGAACTAAAAAATGAGATAGAAAAACTCATAAAGGACGGAAAGCTGGATAAGGTGGATTCTCTTATAGTAAATCTCAAGGACAGGATAGGCACAACCTTTGAGGCAAAGGAAGCTTATAAGATAGCACTAGAAATGATAAAAGATGAAAAAGATTGATTTTTATAGAGAGATAGCTAAATTGGACAAAACTGGAAAAAACAGTCTTAAATTAGAGCAGTATTCTACGGATGTAGATACTGCTTACCGGCTAATATATTTCGTTGATTATAACGTAGACATAGCGGGCAAAACCGTTGCTGACTTGGGTTGCGGAAACGGCATACTTGGCATATCTGCTGCATTGTTTGGTGCAGGTAAAGTTGACATGTACGACATAGATGAAAAGGCAGTTTACGCTGCTAAACAGAACATTGAAAAACTGCATATTAAGAATGCAAAACCTATTCGCATGGACATGTTTGATATAAATGAAAGATATGATATTGTGATATCCAACCCTCCTTTTGGCTTCCAGAGCAATTTTAACTTAAACGCATTTATCAAAAAGGCAAATTCCTTATCTGAAAACATTTTCTTTATTTATAAGGACAACCAGGAAATAAAGAAAACGGCAGATAGTAATGGCTTTTTAATATATAAAACAGGTGATATAAAGCTTGAAAAGACGCTGCCTTTCCACAAAAAAAGCTATTATAGTTTGCCGATTGTTATAGTTTATAAAGCAGCAAAAGTGATATGAAAGGCCAGGTAAACTTTGGAGTATGGGTTCTTATAACAGCGATAGTGGCAATTGTTATACTTTTGATCTTTGATTCAACAATAAGGGGTTACATAGTGACAAACCTTAGCAGCTTAGTAAGCGGAATAAAATCTAAAAGTCCGGGACAGCTTTTATCGGTTATAACTAATTTCACAGCATATAACTGCAGTTCTGGGTGTTCAACTTTTCCGAGCTCAATTTATTATTGGACAATAAACTTCAACGGCCAGAACTACACTTATTATTTAAACAACACCATAAGCGTTAGCTCGTCTCCAGGCAATTATTCCCTGGAGATCTACCCAGTATTAACATCCAGCGGTGAACTTTGTTCAAATGCAACTAGTTCTGCACAGAATACAAAAATATTAAAGATTCCGGCGGATAAAAACTATAATATATATTATTTTAGCTGTTAACATTAAAAATACGGTATTTACAGGCTCTAAAACCAAGAATCAAAAGCAATTAAGGAAGGCTGTTATTTATCGATGAAGCATTCGGAGAAGAATGAATAAGGCTTGTCAATGGTGCGAATATGCCGCTCTTTAAAAGGAAAAGCAGTATCACCAGTAAAGCGAGCGCTATCACTATTATGATTATTATAGTTATACCAAGCTCCATTCCTTTGTTGTTAATGTGCATAAGTTTCAATGTTGTTTAATACATTAATATTTTAATTATCAGATGTAAACCCTCAAAAAAGCAGTATTCCAGAAATATTTTATAGATATTGTGATTCTTATCGGATTAATTGTACAAAATAGTTATTAATATATTAAAAACCAGAAAAAATAATGAAAATTATATATGACGGAAAGGAAAGAGAGTTCAAAAACGGAGAGAAAGCCATAGATCTAGCCAGGGAATTAAACGCTCCAAAGGATACAATTGTAGCAGAGATAAACGGCCGGTTAATAGACTTATCTGCAGAGGTAAAGGAAGACGGTGAGATAAAGTTCTTTACATTCAGAGACAAAACCGGTAAAAAGGTATTTTGGCATTCATCTGCGCACGTGCTTGCAACTGCTGTAAAACGGCTTTATCCTGAAGCAGTACTTGGCATAGGCCCGGCAATAGACGAGGGTTTTTACTATGATATTTATAACCTTAAAGTTGGTGACAACGACCTTGAAAGGATAGAAAAAGAAATGGAAAAAATAACAAAAGAAAACCTTGCTTTTGAAAGAAAGGACATATCCAAAGAAGAAGCAAAGGAGCTGTTAAAAGACAACAAATTCAAACTTGAAATAATAGAAGGTGTAAACGGAAATCTAAGCATATACAAAAACGGGGATTTTTATGATCTGTGCCGCGGCCCGCACATTCCTAGTACAGGTTATATAGGTGCAGTAAAGCTTTTGAAGGTTTCCGGAGCTTACTGGAAGGGAGACAGCAAAAGAGAAGTGATGACTAGGATATACGGAATAAGCTTCCCATCCAAAAAAGAATTGGAGGAATACCTAAAAATACTGGAAGAAAGGAAAGAACATGATCACAAAAAAATAGGAAAGGATTTAGAGTTATTCGAGTTTTCAGAGCTTTCTCCTGGTTCTCCTTTCTTTACTCCGAAAGGGACGATAATCTACAATGAGCTTTTAAAATTCGCCAGGGAACTGGACAAAAAATATGAATACAGCGAGATAATAACTCCATTGATTGCAAAGATAGATCTTTGGAAGATAAGTGGACATTTCGACAAATACAGAGAAAACATGTTCAAGGTTACACCATTTGAATCGGATGAAGAATATGGGCTTAAACCAATGAATTGCCCATTTTCTGCTTTGTTGTTTAGATCAAAAACAAGAAGTTACAGAGATTTACCTATGAGGCTTGCAGATTATGGATTCCTGCACAGATACGAGCTTGAAGGTACACTTGACGGGCTTTTAAGAACGCGTTTAATGGAGCAGAACGATTCGCATGTCTACGTTACTGAAGAACAGATAGAAAGTGAAATACTCAGGATGTTTGATATAATGGACGATACTTACAGGCCGTTTAATTTTAAGCCGATTATGAAACTTGCAACAAGGCCCGAAAAAAGAATAGGAGAAGATGCGCTTTGGGACAAAGCAGAAAGCATACTCAAGGATAGCTTAGAAAAGAGGGGTTACAAATACGAAATAAAGGAAGGGGATGGCGCATTTTACGGGCCTAAAATAGATATTTACGTGCTAGATTTCAGCGGGAGAGTTGAAGACGCTTATGCAGTATCAACTATACAGTTAGACTTCAACCTTGCAGTAAGATTTGATGCAAAGTATGTTGGCAATGATAATAAAGAGCATTTTCCAATAGTTATACACCGTTCAATAATGGGAACGATAGGAAGATTTATGGGCATAATACTTGAAAACTCAAAAGGAGAGTTGCCTTTATGGCTTTCTCCCGTACAGGTTAAAGTACTTACTATAACCGAAAGAAACAATAAATACGCGGAAGAAATCATTAAAAAACTGAAAGAAAATGATATCAGAGCGGAAAGCGACACTGAAAACGGTACGCTTGATTACAGGATAAGGAAAGCACAGCTCGAGAAGGTGCCTTTTGTGATTGTCATAGGGGATAAAGAAGAAGAAAAGAAAACTATTGCTGTAAGAAACAGAAAAGGAAAAACCAGGTATAATGTGGATATAAATGAATTCATAAAAGACCTTTTAAATGATATAAAAAATAGGGCAGAGTATGAAGAAAAATGAATTCGATCACAGAGAATATAAAAAATTAAAACATAAATTTAACAGAAACAATATCCTTATTCCTCTAATTGCCACTTCATTTGTAGTTGTATTTCTTATTTTCATATTACATGAAATAAATTTCGATATAAGAGAGATAAGCGGAGCTTCTGCATTGATTTTTACTTCTTTCGCGAGCAGCGCATTCATTTTATTTCTAATGCCTTACTCAAAGGCTGCAAAGAAAACAAGATTTGTTAAAAGTTACCTCATTGCAGGCTTTTTTGGTTATATTGGCTTCTTTCTTTCGAGCTTTATAAATTTCTATATTATAGCAGGCATAGTCATTTTTATAGTATCTTTTTTGCTGTTTGAAACAGACAGTGAACACCCTCCTGCAATCGGCATAGCAGTAGCTTTTATGATATTTAGAATACCGATATATGGAATATTAACGCTTATAGCAGGGATCATTATCTTAGTTGCAGCCAAATATATAATGCAGAAAACGGGAATCCTCAGCAGGGCCAGCGAATTTAAGGTTAGATAAAGAGCTTTAGAGTTTTGTTGTGTTATTTTTTTGAATATTTGACTATTTCTTTGTAAATATTATATAATTAGGTTTTACATCAGTCCTTATTTCGGCTGTGAGGCCCGTATTACCTATTATTATATTTATTGCATCTATTACCGATGCATCTATCGAATCATTGTATACAATCTTCAGAGACTGGCCACTGGCTGCTTTTTTCGAAAAATCATTGATCATAAGCATGGTAAAATAATAGGCTGAGCCAACACTCATAATCGTTGTTACAGAATTAGTATTATTCATACTGTCAAAAACAAGTAGTCTTTGTCATTTTTTAGTTTATTAAATATCTCTACACCATTAATTTTTCCGTCAACGACTTCTAGAAGATCCAGTTTACCTAATTTTTTCTGAAAGACATCTATGCACGGCTGGCACACGTATATCTTCAATTTGCCATTCTTCTTTGCTAGATTTAAAATATTAAGCCATTCAGGAAACTCCCCTGTACTCCATACATCGAGTATTATCTTTGTATATTCATTATCTAAATCCTTTTTTGGAAATTTATTGTAAAACTGACTTGTCATGGCAAGAACAGATGCCCCATTGAATATTATCTCCGTGTTTACGTCATTGTTACCTATGCCCATTAACAGGGCCTGCATGCTGTAAAAAGATTCCACAGAATATTTTGTAACGAATATTATTACTTTTTCCATTTAATAATCAAAACTTTCTATATTTAAATAGCTGTTTGTATTTTAATAAACAAAAAAATAAAAAACGCTCAGGGAGGGATTCGGACCCTCAAGGGATTGCTCCCATAAGCTCTCCAGGCTTACGCGATGCCAGGTTACGCAACCTGAGCTTAAAACATTATATATAATTTAGAAGAACTTATAAATACCTAT
>JAMCSP010000030.1 GCA_023378865.1 Candidatus Parvarchaeota archaeon
GGAATGAGAGCATAATTGAGCACTTTAGAAATATATATAACAATTACAATTCCAATTTTACAGAGCTTCTGAAAGTAAGCTATGATGAAATAAAGCGCATGAAGATTAATGTGTCAGGGATATAAAATTTTGATTAGATCCATGTATCTATAAACAAAAAGCGTCGGCTGTTTTCAGTCTTAGGACATAAATATACCCGCTTTACCCTTTGAAAGGGTATCCAAAAACGATTTGCTAAAAGCAGCGGAAACCTACCTTAAAATCATAAAACTAAATTCAAAAGGCCTGCTTTTCAATTGACAGTACATAATTTTTTGTAATTTGGTTTAAAATCGATTAATAATTAATACTATACAGGTTTTAATCAACTATGGAAAATGTCGCTGTAAGAATAAGGAATTTAAGCAAGAGATATGAAAACGGCGGAAAGGTGACAAAGGCACTAAAAAATGTAAACCTTGATATAAGAGAAGGAGAGATATTAGGCGTGCTTGGCCCGAATGGTGCAGGCAAGACAACTTTAATAAACATTCTTGCAACATTGCTTATACCGGAACAGGGTACCATTAATGCATTCGGAATAGATGTATTGAAAGAACCGAACAAATTAAGAGAAATAATAGGTTATGCCGGACAGGACAGTGAAAAATCTGCATATTATAGACTTACTGCTTTCGAAACATTGGTGTATTTTTCATATACCTTTAGAGATGTAAAAAAAGAAGATATAGAAAAAGAAATAAAATATATAAGTAAAAAGATAGGTTTTTCAAGAAAATTAAACAGCCAGTTCTCTACATTGTCAGGTGGAGAAAAACAAGCTCTTATTATAATGCGGGCGTTAGTACATAAACCAAGATTGTGCTTCCTTGATGAACCATCGAAATCGTTAGACCCGGTAACGGCTAAAAAATTCAGGGCTTTTCTAAAAGATTTTGTAAGAAAAGAGAAAATTACAACGATAGTCACAACGCACAACATGTCTGAAGCAGAGGAAATATGCGACAGGATAGTGCTAATAAATAACGGTAGAATTAAATTTATTGGTACACCCCTAGAATTCAAAAATATAATTGATTATACAGACAAAATAACGCTTAACACACACCTGAATAAATTACTGATTACAAAACTTAAGAAGATACCCTCGGTGGTAAGAGTAAAACAGACAGTTAGCTCTACAGTGATATACACAAATAAAGTAAATCAATCGCTGTTAGCCTTAACTTCTATACTGAAAAATGAAAACTTAGAACCGAAAATAACCGTAAAAAGTGCTACGGTAGAGGATGCATTCGTAAAGGCGATGGGAAATGGCAAATAAAGTTAAAGAGATATTCAAGGTATTTCGTATGGCACTATGGATGAATGTCACTTTACTTAGAAGATACAATTCAAATTTCATATTCTGGATGATTTATGCGGCAGCAAACGCCATTTTAATGCTTCTTTTCATACCTCTTTATTCCGCTTCTATTTCCGCAATAGGGACTAAAAGCATAATCTCTTTTATCCTAGTAGGGGCGGCAATGCTGCCACTTCTCGAGGAAACGGTTTCCAGCGTTGCGGGGGAAGCAAGCTTTGAGCTGTGGTCTGGAATTATAAATTACTCCTTTACTACTCCTGTTTCCAGATATATATACTTCAGCTTGAATAGCGCATCCGAAGTTATGGTCTCTCTTATGATTTATTCGCCGATTTACTTGATTGCAATATTTTTTGCCTTTAATTATTTAACGCCATTGGGAGTACTGCTTTCAGTTATATGCTTTGTTATAGGGTTTCTGGGCATGCTTCAGTTAGGTTTTGTGATCGGCGCTGCAATGCTGCTTTTTAGAAGAGTAGAAGGATTAGAAGGCATAATTACTTTAGTTATTACATTCTTAAGCGGAGCTTTTATACCCTTGCAAGTACTGCCAAGCTCAATAAATTACGCCGCTTTATTCGTGCCATTGACCTCAAGCTTATATCTTGTAAGGTACTATCTCATAGGGTCATCATTGATAGCTCCCGTATCTTTAATGTGGACAATTACTATAAGCGAGTTGGTTGCATTTGCTTTAATAGCCAAGTTTATATTCACAATTGCCGAGAAAAAAGCGGAAAAAATCGGCTTTAACTACATATAAGCTTAAAGAAATTAATAAAATCTTTAAATTTTGCTTGTGATAACCAGAGCTGAATTTTTAGCAATTATTTATTTTTCAGCAAGTTTGATAGGTCATGCTAAACTGCCCTACCAATTTAAATACGAGCAGATATCTATAAACTACATGGAAATTGGGGTTAAAAGAACGCTGGAAACACTGGCAGACATTGCTCTGAATAGGAATCAGCTGTTAATTCTTAAAGAAATAGGAGGAAGCCCCTGGCAAATCGGCTTACAGCATTATTAAGTCAATTGAAGAAAGATACGACATAAGACAGTCTACTTTGAAATTAAATGCAAGATTACTTAGAAAACTCGGCTTGATAGACTTTAGTAAAGGCAAAAATGCGGAACTTACAATCAACGGAAGGGTAATACTTTCCGTTATAAAAGACAAAAAGGAGGCAGAAAATGGAAAATAGCAGAAGAAAGTATAAAATAGTAATCTTTGATAATAGTATCTATCGGTGGCAGGGAAACATTCAGGCTTAAAAGTGAAGATCCGGCAAAACTAGGCAAAAAAACACTGGATGAAATCGTGGATTTTACGGTAAAAACGTTTCAAAGCGGCATGACTGAACCGGAGGTTATTGATCACATAAAGGACAATGATCTTTTCCTGGTATTGTATAAAGACAATAAAGCCATCGGCTTTGCAGGCTCAAAGTATTTCCATAACGAAAATAATAGAAAAAAGCATGCCTACTTTTCTGCCGCTGTCGTTTCAAGTGAGTTTCAGGGAAGAAAGCTATACAATGAACTTGTAAAAACAAGGATAGATAAAGCGCTTGAACTGAATTTTAACACAATAACCACCAGAACCCAGAATCCATTGGTTGAATTTACAATAAGAAAAGAGCTGGATATATATGGGATTAGCTATTCCGTCAACAGGCAACTGGTTCCCGGAGTATTCGGACGAAAACTTACGGAAAATTTCCAAACATGCAAAGACGAGTTGATAAATGGAGAGTATCGCAAACTTGACCTTGAAAAAGGCGATGGATACTACTTAACATTTAATTTGAACCGGTACAATCGAAATAAACTAAAAGACAAAGGGGGCATAAGTTTATGATAATAGACTTTCACACGCATTCTGGTGCAAGCTTTGATAAATTAACCTTTGATGAAATACGGGAAAAAATGCGGCAAAACGGAATAGACAGGGCAATCATCTTTCCAAGCACCCAGAAATCATACGGGGAATTAATGGAGAAGAACATGGAAACGACGGAAAATGCAGGTAATTTCTTCATTCCTTTTCTTAGATTTAATCCAAAAGCTATTAAGAAAGAGGAGTTTGAAGAGCTGCATGGAAAATTTTACGGCTTCAAACTGCACCCAAGAGGAGAAAACTTTGACCCGCTGGATAAAAGCCTGGAAACGATATTTGAAGCAATACAAAAAAGCGGAAAGCCAGTGATAATACATTCGAGAAAAGAAAATAATATCAATACCGATCCTGATAGGCTGTTAAAATTAGCCGGGCTCTACCCTAAAATAAACTTTGTCTTTGCCCATTTTGCAAATGACTCCGATGCTTTCTTCTCAAAAATCAATGAATTCGAAAACGCATATGTAGACACTTCTGTGGTATCATCACCGTTTATAATAGCAAGAAGGGTAAAGGAGATAACATCAAAGAAAATAATATTCGGCTCGGATTATCCATTCTCGGACCAGGAGATAGAACTCCTTAAGATAAAAAGAGCAGAGATTTCTGAGCCGGAAAAGGAAGACATACTTCACGGGAATGCAGAAAGGCTGCTGGGTTTACAGAAGTTTTAACCCTTGAAATATTATTAAGCCTTGCATGATAACCAATATTATCAATATGGCTGAAAGTATTTTCCGTATAAAAAATGCAGTTAAAGAAATAAAAGGCAGACAACTGGGCTTAAGTGAACCAATTAGAATACAAAGTGTGCAGGCGATAAAATCCGGAGAAACGCATTACAATTATCTCCTTATAATAAATAACAGGAAATTTCTGTTGAGACTAACATCAGTAAGAAAAGACGATAGGGGCAAAAACAGTTGGGGAGCAGCCCGTATAAACATGGAATTTAATGGGATAAAAAGCATAGAAAAACTGGGTATCGCTCCAAAGGTCTATTACAAGGATACTTCCTGCAGAGCTCTAAGCAAACCCTTTGTCATATCCGATTATGTTCCCGGTAAACCGGTAACAAGAATGACTGAAAAAGACTTAAAATTGCTTGCCTTTCTTCTTGCAGAGCTGCATAATATACACCATGTAACTGGGTTAAGAAGTGAACCGGTTAAAGACTACAACAAAGAATACATTAAAAAAAGAGTTGATAAAATAACTGATACCGGTTTTAAATATGTAAACAGGCATTTCAAGGCAGATTTAATGGAAGCGTATCAAAGGATAAAACACATAAGGCTGAAAACACAAAAAATGTCGGTAATACATGGGGATATAAGCAAGGATAACCTGCTGCGTACGGGAAATAGCTTAAAACTTATAGACTGGGAAAGCGTCAGGCTTTCCGAGCCGCAGTTTGAGATCGCTACTGCATTAGAAAGATTAAATCTCAACGGCAAGAAAAGAAAGCTTTTCCTTTCGGAGTACCTAAAGAACTCAAAAAAAGCAAATTTGGATGAACTTGAAAAATACGAAAAAATAAGGTGTTTTGACAGATTGCTGTGGTCCATTCTTGAATTTGTAAAACTTAAAGAGGGAATAACAGAAAAAGAGAAGGCACAGCAAAAATCTCCCTTGAAATATGTACGTAATGCCCATCTGGAATTCCTAAGATGCAAAGCTTTAGGATTGTTCCCTGAAGAATCTGTACTTATAATACGGCAAAAGTCAAAATAATTTGGATATAATGAAAATCCTTCTCATAGTAATGGCAGTTCCATAAATCCCTTTTAGCATTATAATTAAAGTTTATATAATGCTTGGTTCAATATATTTCATGATAAAAGGGAATAACACAAAAAACTATAAAAATTCCGCTGCCTATGAAGATGAAAGCAAAGAAAACCTGGAAGGCCTTCTGCATGATTTTTCAATGATTAAGAATGAAAAACCGGACTACAACCTTTGTTATTCTACTTACCGTGAGATAGCCAATTTCTATGGTAAAATATACAATAAGATGGAAACTAAATACACAGCAAAAGACATAGAAGAATTTGCCAGAGACACAAGAACCTACGAAAAATTGAATTACAGTTCAAAGCTTGGCCTGTTTCTATCCGCAGCAATAAACAAAAACATAAAGGAGAAAGAAAGAATTTTCATAGATTCCCCGATACCAATTGATCTTCTCTTTTACAATTTAAATGGTTTAGAAGCCAGGGTGAATAAAGCCGGCGATAAACTGGGATACTGTGCAAAGAATAGCAGAATTTATGCCCACGAAGCAGGAGATTATGCAGGCTCAGATATGGAAAACTCGGAACTATATATAAGTATAGCTGGCGATTCTCTTGCAGAATACGCAAAGAATAGCAGGATATTTGCAAGGATAGCAGGAGATGATGCCGGGATTTACATGGAAAACTCGGAACTGCATATAGCTATCTCGGAGGATTATCTTGGATCAGGCGCAGAAAACAGCAGGATATACGCAGGCAAAACGGGCATTTGGGCAGGCTATTATATAAAAAATTCGGAATTAAAAGTAAAAAGTGCGCTGGATTATATCGGCTATGGGGCAAAAAACAGTACAATAAACGCTGAAAAGATAAAAATTCAATATAACAGGGATAGCTATAATCAGGTAAAAAACTTAAAATTGTATGTAGGTACATTAGAAGGAAAACTTAAGAGCAGGTTAAATTTATTGAAAGACTTTGCGGAAAAAGGCAACGAAATCTATTTAGACAGAAAAACCTACAATAAACATAAGATATTGTACAGAATGGCAGGGACAAAAATCTGGGACAAACAGTAAATTTTCTACGGACCTGCGAAAAACTAAAAATTAAACAATAGAAGGAAGCTATCTATAATAAATATCCGCAAATTATATTATTAATATGAAGGAAATAGAAACCAAGATAATTGACATAAATGAAAAAGAAGTAAGAGATAAACTGGTAAAAATAGGCGCAAAAAAGGTTGAAAACCTCTTTTACAGAAGATATGTGTTTTCTTTGTCTAAGATAAAGGAGATAGACGAATTTGTAAGGATAAGAACGGACGGTAAAAAAACTACAATTACATATAAGTACAGGGAAGGAAGCGGGCTAAGGAATACAGAAGAAATAGAAACTGAAGCAGGAGATTTCAGGAAATCTGCCAGGATATTCGAAAAGGCCCTTAAAATAAAGCCTATATACCAGGAAAATAAGGTTGAAAAATGGTTTTATAAAAACGTAGAGATAGATATAATTTACTGGCCTTTGATAAAACCTATCCTGGAAATAGAGGGAAAAAGCGTAAAGGAAGTTGTCAGAACCAAGGAAAAGCTGAATATAAAAGGAAAAGATATAGGAAACAAAAACCTTGATTTTACATTCAAGCACTACGGCCAGGCGGGAAAGGACAGGGGCAATCTATACTTTAAATGATAGAAAATCCAAAAGAAGCAGATATCCGGGAAAAGTTTATCACATACAAAAATTTTAAGATTATATGAAAAAGAGCATTCTTATTGCAGTATTAATTGTTATAATAATTGCAGCAGGCTTTATACTTTATTATTATAACACAAGCAGGATAAGCAGCAAAGCAAATCCTTTTTATTCAGTAAGCAATTCAGCTGAGCTTCTTAATGTCACTGAACACTATGTTAACAGCACTAACCACTTTACAATAAACTACAGCGGAACAGCAGATATAATATTTTCCAGGGACTTAATAAACGTAACACTTAATGTTCCCGTAGAAATGTCATTCCAAAAATCAGGCAAACTTGGCCTTTTTCAGCTGTATGCTAACTTGACAAAGGCCTATAATTTCTTTTCGGCTTTTACAGGTTCACCAAAAGAACAAAATTATATATCAGCAGTATTACTATACAATGGCAGCGGTATAATTGCATGCTCCAACATTACCGGAGAAATACCCCAAAACTGCACATTTAACAGCTCAAAAAATGTAATCGATACCATAAAAAACGATTTAGACTATACAGTATTTAGATCATACGCCAACTATCTTTTTGATACTGGATCTATTCTAAACCTAGGTAATTCTTCTTTTCCTGTAAAGTTCAAAGGAACAGAAAGTTATAACGGAAATACCTGCTCTATTTTCGACATGAATTTCAGCTCTTCGACTGCTAATGTAAATGGAAATGCATGCTTTTCAGATAGTGTAGGAATGCCTGTTTCGCTTGATTTTACAGTAAATGGTTACACAGCCAGCAATTCAGGTACTGCAATAACTGGCAATTATGAGGTAATCTTCACAGTAAATTCAGGCCCGATTTCTTATTCAAATGTTTCAATAGCTGCAAATGATGCTGAGAGATACCTAAAATAAATATTTAAGTTGTTTAATAAAGTAAATACATGGAAATAAGCGGCAATCCAGAATGCAGGGAACTATTAATTGAATGTTTAAGGGTTTTCAGGCCTTTCAGAGGTGCTTATATTAATATAGATTACACAGTACTGCCAAGAGGAATAGCCGGCAGGGTAAACGCTGAGATAGAAACAATAAGAAAGAGGAAAAAACCAGGATTTTTTGGAAAAGAGACTGTAAGGATAAACCGCCGGATAAAAAACAATGAATTTTATATAAGGATAAATGAAAAGTTAGCAGGGATAAATGATGAAAAACTGAGAAAAGAGGTAGTTACAAGCATTATAGTGCATGAACTACTGCACATAGAAAGAAAAGACCTGTTAGAACACAGCAAGAACTACCGCAAAAGAAAGCACAAAAAGATACATTCTTATTTGGAGAAGGAAGCTCTTGAAAAGCTCAATAAGTTAAGGGAATTAGAAGGTTTAAAACCACTGGAAAGGGAGAATTACGTTGAGAAGGAAATAGAAAAAATAGTAAGTAATGCTGCATAACTATTTTTTTAAGCAGTTATCTGTCATTGCAGTAATCAATCAATTTTCTTATTTTACTGTTGAAATCGTTTGTAGTATAACTCTGTATATTATAGCAGTTTTTAAGCACTTCTTTTGCTTCCTTTTCCATATCCGGAAAACTTACCTCTGTGTACAACTTTGATATGTAGGAATTAATGAAGTACCTCATTCCTGCTTTACAATCCTGCGGGTGATATGCCTTTCCGAATTTATGCGTTAATTCATGAAGTAATACCTCCGTTATCTTGTCTTTTGTATAAGCAAAAAGCTGCTCATCTACAACATCCTCAAAGCAGTTTCTATCCAGGGCATTGCTCTTTTTATTTGACTTGCTTTCGACAAAATCAAATAAGTCCTTGTTTTCTGTTTTTATTTTTTTATAGCATACCTCTCCTATTTTACCCAAAAATATGTCTATTTTATCATAATTAGAATTGTACCTGCCAAGCAGACCATTATCTGAACCGTTCGGATTTGAAATGAGAAACTCTATTGTTGTTTCCCTGTTTCTTTTTATACCTGAAGGCAAACTTTTGCCATAATCTTTGTATAAATTTTTACTGTTTCTTTCATTCCCTGCTATGTAAGTGTCTATTTTTTTCATAGTTACTATAGAACAGTGATTATAATCGGTATAAATACTTTTGCCGTCCAATGAAGGTACTTAACTAAATCCCATAAAATCGCTTGAAAGTACGTAATATACGATATTTTAGCTAATGCGCAGCAGGATATTTATATCTGCCAGATCCATATAATAATCAATGAGTAATGCTAATTAGCGATTTTATGGCCTTGAATAACCTAAACAATGAAATTAAAGAAAGACAGGTGAATAATGGTTTAGAGTCCCTTCTCGCAGACTTTTCCAGGCTCACAGGTAAACGTCCTGAAAAACTATACGGAAATGTAAGCGAAGCCGAGGGGTATTATGCGTACATATCTAAAAACCTGAATGCAAATTACTCCTTATCAGATGTAGAGAAATTTTCCGGTATAACTGAACTGGATGCAATGTTAGAGGACGAAGAAAACAGCTCTAAACTCGGCTTATTTATATCCGCGGCATTAAACAAAGCCATAAGAAAGGGAGAAAAGGTATCAATCAGCGCAAGAAAACCGATAAACTACCTGTGCTACAAGCTGAAAGACGCAGAAGCCTATCTGGATATTGCAGGTGATCTAGTCGGATGCTACTCTGATAACAGTAAAATACACATTAACAGGCTTGTTGCAACGGATAAAAACATTATATCAGCGTCCAACTCTGAAATCATTCCTGCAGGCATGGGCATTCTGTTCTTAAATGCCCTTGTTTTATACCATTTGAACCTAGGTTACAGCAGAAAAAACTCGGAAATATATATAAACGAGATAAATTACCTGCATAAAGGAAATCCGCTTTACAAGCATGCAGAATACATATTAACAGTGGATTATAATCTGAAGATGAGAAGCGGAAACAAGGTATTTTTAGGTGAGGATCTCTATAATCAGCATCCCCTGATGTTCATGCTGAGGGGAATAAAAAAATGGGAAAAAGAAGCTGATTTGGGATGAATGAACCTTTCCTTCATGATTTAGCATATTTAAGGATAAAGAGAGCAGTTTAAAAGACTTTTATACTGTTCTAATGAAGGTGAAAGTGAAGAAGATAAGTGTAAATATTACAGCAACCAGCTGAAATTTTTTGAAATATACCCCTTATTTTAAAAGCAGAGAAAGGTATAAAGTTTAAGAGCATCGGAGAACCAGAGATTAGAAATTCAATATATTATAGTGTATGAAGGCTTTCAGTAACTGTGTCTTTTCAGGTATTCCTGGTGTAATACATGTATCCCATCGCTTAAAATTGACTTAAATCTGCTCATGACACTGGGATGGTAAGCCTTGGCTATCTTCCTGTAATATTCATTGTTTTTGTCTATGTAATCCAAAAGTCTTGATTCCTTCAGGTCTATTATATCCTTGTCTGCTCTGCCATTCACCAGCCTGTTCCTCCAGGCATTGTATTTTAGCTTGCAAAGATTCACAGGATCAACGAAATAAATTTTTTCTCCATTGTATTTCCTGTAAAGTGCTTTTTTCTTAAGGTTATCAAAGCTTTCATTGCTGTCAATCAGGCCTTTGCTTGAGTAAAACTCCACCCTTATCTTTTTCTCTCCCAAATCTAAATAAGAGGAATATATATTCGCATCAAACAACGGCTTTGAACCCTCATTCTTAATGTCTTTAAATCCTTTATCGTACAATAAATTCTTCTTTGCTTCAACCTCTCCATTGACTATAATATCTATGTCTTTCGATTTATGTAAAGGGTAATAGTTCTGCAATGCCGCACCGCCTATTAAAAGAACATTTCCGCTGCCAAAAACCGATGAAGCTATTAAATAACTCTTATCTATATCCTCCTGGCTTAGATAATCCCCTTTTTCGTAATTTACCGGTTCCAGTAACTCATCGTCTGCAATTTTCGACAATATAATTTGCAGCGTCCTTTTTATCATTAATTTACGTAGATAGCAAGTGCTATTTAAGCTTTTCATTCCGTTTAACACTAAATTTATGGAAAACGGACACAAGAATTAAGGAGATAACTTTCGGCAAATTTATTGCTTTGAGTCCTTATACTATCAAATTAAGGGAAACTGAAAGAAAGTATAATTTTTTAAATATTGTAAGCGATAAAAGCAATATGGAAAACGAAAAAACAATCGGTTATATAGATAATTTGGTATCATTTGGCTTTATAGCTCCAAAAAGGAAGAGCCTTATAATTACGGATAAAAGACTGCTTATAGTAGACGCCAGCAGCGCCACTTCAATAGTTGCTTCCGTCGGAATAGGATACGCTCTCGGTGTATTTGGAAGAGGCATAACAAACAGAGTTACAAAGGAAAACGTGAAGGAAACAACGGAGAAACTTTCACAGACAGATCTGGATCAATTGCTTAATTCAGATCCAAATAACCTGGCTCTGGATATTGCATCAATAAGTAACATTGAAATAAACAGGAAGAAAATCATCATAAAAACTGACCAAAAGACTTTCAAGTACAAGCTTGGAAACCCAGATGTAAGACACAGGAAAATGGATACATACAGCAATTATGTCGATTTTTTGAAAGCTGCTTTATCCAACAAGGTAACTGCGAAGAACCCCTGACTGATAAACGAATTAGAATATTTAAATTATAAAACTTCCTTATGAGTTTGTGAAACCGGAGATAAAAGCGGCAAATAAGAAAGATACGAAGGGTATTACTGAATTGTACAGAAAACTATACAAAGGAGATGAAAAACAGGGTTTCTTTAAATCTACTGCCGATCCCTCCTATTTTAATTCAGGCAGCAAAGTCTTAATCGCAAAGAAAGGTAAAGATATTGCAGGGTTTATATGGATTGTTTATTATGAGCATATCAAAAATAAAGGCATTGGTATAATCGAAGAATTATACGTTGACACTGCTTATAGACGACAGGGCATTGGCAGGATTCTTGTGAAAAAGGCCTTGAAATACCTAAAAGGACGTGTAACAGTTGTAGTTGTAACGACTGGTGAGGAAATGAAAGGCGCACAGAAATTTTACAGGACATTAGGTTTTAAGCCATCCAGGGAGTGGTTTTACATTAATAACTTCTAGAAAAAATGTTATTGTCAATTATTTACAGAATAGAGAGACTTAAATCGATAAAAGTAGATTAATAGAACATCTTAAAAAATTAAAAGCTGTTGAATTAAACTCTGAAAAGTATTTATATAAGTTAATTTCACAATTTGACTATTAATAAGTAGTCAGGTAAATTATGGGAAAAACTATTGTTAGCGTATTCGGTTACAGTGAAAATATAGTTCCAGGAAACAATCCCTGGGAGCAGGTGGTTTCCGACAGGTTTGATGGCGCGATGGATATTGCTAAATTCCTCAAGAAACACGGCATAGACGTAGACATGTACATTTCGGGAGGGACCATTTCCAAAGAAACTGGCAGAGTAGGAGCGGATGTCATGCAGGATTTCTTGAAAAAAAGATACAATAATCTAGAAAAAATAGTTGATGAAGTCGTATTGGATAAGAAATCCCAAAATACGCTAGATGATATCAATAATCTAAATTCGTATATTAGGGAGGCGGGGGCCGATTCAGTTTTTGGAGTAAGCAGCAGAGACCATGTTGGCAGGATAATCACGCAACAGGCATACCTGCAGGATAAGCCAGATTTGATGACGGGAGTATTCCCATCAAAGAGTTATTACAGTATAAATGGCTCCAAAGGCATACTTCCACTAATACTTGAACCGCCGTTTTTCGGTAATAATGATCCGAAAGAATTGTACGATATGTACTTTAAATTGTTCAAACTGACTCCTTATCAAAAGGTGGAGATCGGTGAGGAAATCACAAGGAAAGCAGAGGGAAAGTATTAAAATAATTTTCTAATAATAAAATAATGATAAAAAAGCGCATTATAGCAAAGGCAGAAAGCTATAAAGGACGGAAAAAGGATTAAACTGTATGGAAATCCTAAAAGCCCTAGAAAAAGCAGCTGAAAATTCAGCAGAATACCAAAAAAAGCGTATAGCAGCACTGAAGAAAAATGCAGTCGCCAAAAAAGATTGGATTCCATCTAAAGAATAGTTTTATGTTAATAACCTCTAAAAATAATGCTTGATACTACTCTAAGGCATTTTATGCTTTTAATGCAAAATATTAATAATGATCCCCTTATGTTATTATGAATTATAACAAGCATAGGAATAGTAACAGCATAAGATTGCTCTCATACCTTAAAATCTTCAATTTCAGCCTGCTTTTTTCTGCATTGTATGTAATTTTCAA
>JAMCSP010000031.1 GCA_023378865.1 Candidatus Parvarchaeota archaeon
TATCTTAACCAAATCTTATATAAGTGTTTATTTCAGGGTACTTTGATTTTATCAGCTAGATTTTAAAGTCTTTGTAATGGACTATCTTTAATGCTTTCATATTAAGCAATTGTTTTTGATCGCTTTCTCGTATTAATTCTGCAAGAACATCCTGCTCAGACAGATTATCTTTTACTAAAAATATTACAGAATCAAACTTTGTTTCAAGTATTCTTTTCAGGCTTTCAATACTATAATTAACTAAAATGTATTTCTTAAGCAGGCCTTTTATCAAAAAACCTTCTTCATATTCTTCAAAGCTTATTTTACTAGTTTTTAATTGATTCAAAACAAGATACTTAAATAATTTTCTGAAAAATTCTTCTTCTGTTAATGGAGTTATACCTTTTACCTTTAAATTTTCGCTGTAATCATTAGTTATAAACAGAAACTTGGAGGTTTTCCCACTTGAAAAGTCCAGGGAAACTTGGGATATGACTTTGCTTTTCAAAAGCCGGTTTTTTATTAAATCGAACTCTTCTTTATCTATAATCCCTGAAAGATTCTGCATGTGCAGTGTAAGGTTCAAAAAGTAATTGGAATTTATCTCATCTAAAAATGCTTTCTCTTTTACAAATCTGTTATCGGCCTTGAAAAAACTATAAAACTCTTTGTCCACCTCTTTTTTTAAAGCAAACAAAGAAGAATCTACAGTTTTATCAATGGCTATTTTATCAGCTTCAAACAAGCAAAAAGGAGAGATAGCTTCGTTAAAGAGCAAAAACTGTGACTTATTTAATTTAGAGATATAATCTGCAGTAACTGTAGAATTTCCGGGCAAAACTTTGTAAAGATCAGAGTAGAGATTTATTCTCCCTATGAATTTTGTGTTTGTGTTTTGTATTGCACTTGAAAGGATAGAAGAAATCTGCTGGTCTGAAAATATAAATCCGAATCCAAGCTCTCTTATCTTGGCAATTATCGAATGTAATATAGGTATACCTTTAGCGTAGTCTTTCTCTTTATTTACATCTAATACAGTGTGGGCATCGTCTATTACTATAAGTCTTTTGAATTGATTATTGAAGTTTAAACCAAGATTAGAGTAATAAAATGAGGAAAGAATCAACGAAACAAGGAAGTATTGTTCGGCAGTTCCAACATTTTCTATGCCAATTACAATGTTTTTATCCTTCATGTTTTCAAAAGAAATACCTACATTACAGTCAAACATCGAATTAGAAGAAATAAGACTTTTAAGTCTACCCTCAATAACTTTGAAGTAATCATTCTTTTTGCCGTTCAAAGTAATATAAATCAATAAATCTGAAAGCTTTGGAGGATAATTATTATCCCAATAGGAAAAAAGGTTTATTGCATTTTCAAGTAAGTAGTCTCTGCTACCTATAAGCAACGAAAAGCTGTCTGAAAAGATGTCGGCAAAGTGCACCGCCCATTCAGTTTCATTTGTATTTACCGGCGCTTCCAGTGGATTTATTTTAATATCTTTGGCATCTATGTATATTGTGTCTTCATTTAATCCCAAAACCTTATAGTCTTTTTTCATGTCAAATGCAAGGTATTTTATTCCTAGTCTTGAGGCCTTTCTAAGTATGTTGTGTATCAAAGAGGTTTTACCATGCCCGGTTGAGCCTACTATTAGTATATTTCTATTGAAGTCCTCAACGGATAACGAAAAACGGCCTATATTTTGATCTTTATATATTAAATTTCCAACCTCTACCCCTCCTTCCTTTCTTTTTATTAACGGAAATAAAGGATCCGAAACTGGAAATTGAGCCTGTAGCTTTTCAAATTCTCCTGTTATCTTTGATAACAAAAAATTCTGCATTTCCAGATCTTTTGTTTTGCTTAACCTTTTAATTAAATTCTCTATGTTTTTTGTATTGGTAACCTCTCTTAAAAAATGCAGCTTTTCAATCATCCCTTGAAATGTTTCTTCCATCTAACCTCTTACTGTATAAAGGAAAGATCATACACTTTGCTTGCTAAAGCAAGTACAGAAGCTCCCTTTGTAGTTAGGATTTTCCTGAAAAGAAGATCCCTTTCAAGGTAACCTTTCTTCAGTAGCTGCTGCTGCGAATTAATAAACTCTTTATAGGAGCCTTTTACGATTTTCCTGAGATTATTTAAGCTTATACCGATGTTAACTGCATTAAGTATGTAAATATCCAAAAGCTCCAGGTCATTTATCTGCTCTTTTATGCAGTTTATACACAAAGGGGGAGAAAGGCCCGTATCGTGTTTTTCGCAGATTAGTCCATTGCATTTAGAACAAAGAATTACAGAAGCTGTTTCTTCAATAGAATGCCGGCCATTTACACATAAACCCTTTGATCTTACTTTGAGAACGCTACCATTTGAAGTTGAAACATTTTTGTATCCTCCTATATTAAAAGGATCCAACACAACGATTTCCTGCTCTGTTATATCTCCCTCATTTTTTTCTAGGATGTACTGAGACATTGAATTCACCAGTGATTCAAGCTGATCATTCCTGCTGTTTACCTGAGAAAGTTTTTCATTTATCTTTAGGACCGCTTCGTATAGCTGCTTTATGTCATCTTCCATTATAGCCCTCCTAAAAATCCAAGGAAAAGTGAAGGAACGTAGCTAAATACCTTTATTATATCCTTCTCGGTAGATACAAAAAAGTTCTGCTGCGTTCCTTTTGTTATAACTATTTGCAAGCTTTTGTTAATTCCATAGCTTAGATTTATCGTCCCATTGTTGTTTATCTGGAAAACTTCCTTTGTAAAGTTTCCGTTGTTATAATATGATAATAGGTTTAGACCACTTTGATTTAGATAAGCATTTTGCGGATTTTGAGAGCTTTTGGTATTATATTGTTTTAGTATATAATTTGTATAGTTTATTTCCCTGTTTAATATACTCGAATAATTAACCTTGTTGTTTGATGCCACTGATATGCTGCTATTCATTGAGTAGATACTATTCAAGATTACTTTATCCAGGCCGATTAATTCAGAGATATTGAAATCGCAACTATTTACATCCCTGTAACTAGTTATATTATCTGTTATAGTGTTTGTTTTATACACTGTAAAAGGCACAGACGAGATATTCAAAGAATCATAAAGATAATAAGTTTTGCCTGGCAAAATCGTAATATTTTGATACCCTAAGCAGTTGGGGGTCACATACATGTTATAAGTATAATTCTCAAGGCCGTTTTTAAGTAATAACTGGTAATCTCCTTGCTCTAATCTTAAAAGAAGGGGTTTAGACAAAGTTGTCCCTGAAAAGAGAGTATAATTACCGTTAAGCAGGTCAAAGCTTAAATTTTGTCCACCTTCAAAGGACAGGTTTACAAGGAGGTACTTAGTTAAGTTAAAAGTCTCTATACTTGTATTTAAAGAATTGCTAATGATTAACTGTAAATTGTTATAATAATGAATTAAAGGGTTATTACCTGACAAATATAAATAAGGGTTTTTAATTGAATTATTTATTAAAAATACTGAATTGTTAAGTGGCTGTTTTTCAAAAAAGCTATTGTTATTGTAATTTCCTTTTAAATTTACGTAAATTCCATTTAAACTGCAGCCTAAAGGAGATTGAACTTTAACCATAATTTGATGGTTTTGTGTTTTATTAGAATAATTTGCCGGGTAATTAAGGTTATAGTTATTCTGGTTAGCCGGATCCGAAGTATAATTTTGTATGGAATCTAACAGCAACCTATTGTTTGCTTTGAATAAAAATACATTCCCATTACCACCATACCCAATGTTGGAAATAGTATAAGAGTTAGGTAACTTAAATGAGCTGTCCAGATAAATTCTGCCGCCGCTTACATTAAAAGTGCCATTATTGATAAATGAGCCTGAAATTACCTGAATTACCCCTCCGCCACTGGCGCCTACAATTCCAAATGCAAGAAATTTACTTGCGTTTTTAATAGTTGAATAATTTATTGACTGCCCTTGGTTATAGATAATCCCTGTATTATTAAAAGATCTAGAGATTATTATCAAAGGTAATACTCCACTGCTACCACGCATGAAAAAAGAAGAATTATTTACGCCATTATAAGAGGCACCACCGGCACTGCTCAGCAAACTCAAATTGAAAGAATAATTAGAAAGTGTAGAATAAACATGATAACCCGAACTATTAATTATTGGGAATTCTACATGATTTTGGAAACTAGTAATTTGACCAGTTCCTCCTTTTACTAAAGTATTTCCTCCATCACATGCACTATAATTAGCCAAGCTTCCTCCGCCACTTCCAGCATACGAGAAAGGATAACTCCTACCGCCACAGCCATAGCCGTTTCCATTGTAAGAAGCGTAGGCATTTGGGTAACCCCCATTATTCAAATAATTCTTGTCTATAATTAAACCAGTATTTAATAAATAGCTAAAATTAATAAAAATAGGCTTTTCCAAGGTTAAAGTTCCATAATTCTCAAGAATATTGCCACTAAACAACGTTGCATTTATTGTGGCATTTCCCTTGTTTATTATCTTGCTTATGTTCAAAGTGGAATTTCCAGTAATATTAAATGTATTATTTATGAACAACCCCTTTGCCGATATATTTTTAGAAATTAAAGAAACAGGGCCCTCGACAGTTACCCATTGATAGGTACAGATAAAACCAGATGAATTTGTCAAAGTTATGTTCTGGTTATAGCAAGAGAGACCATAACTATTTCCAGGACTTAAAAAGAGAGTAAGTACTACTATAAAGAGTATTATGAAACTATCCATCACAAACGTATTTTTGTTTATCATACTTATTGATTTAACTTTTAGAAGGCACTAGTATTTAAATTTTTCTATTTAATTATTTTTATAAAGTAGTGAAATATACAATATATAATAGTCAAAAGAGACACCTTTATTTCCTATGGAAATAAATTAGTCTATAATCGAAGCAATAAGTGATCTTTTAATAGAAAAATTTTCTTATGGAGTACACCTATATTTCCTATGGAAGGTATATTATTATATTTATTATAATTCTATATAGAATATAGAATATTATAAAGAATATTTAATAATTTATTTAGATTAAATTAAATCTCCATAAGAAACATAGGTGTCTCTGTATTATTAGTTAAGTAGAGTTATTTAAATAAAGTTATATAACTAAAATTGCTAATAGTATTTAAATAAAGAAAGATACAATAATTTACTAAGATATGGAAACTTTTCAGTCCAATAACGATTCTTTTCAGAAGACAAACACCAATAAAATAAACAGTGTTGATCCTATTGCAATCTTCAATGAATTTCTTACTAGCAAACGTATATTCAAGAACAAAGAAGTTTTATCTTCCTCTTTTGTTCCGGACGAAATAATGCATAGAAATACTGAGATAGCTGCCATGTCAAGGATTATGGCCCCCAGTTTGCTGTTTGAAGACATCTCTAACGTTTTAGTTTATGGCTTTTCGGGAACTGGTAAATCTTTAGTTACAAAATACGTCGGTAAGAAACTAGCAAGCTCTGCAGAGGAGAAAAAAGTGAATGTACTTCCTGTTTATATGAACTGCAGATTGGAAAACAACAATACCGAATACAGATTGATAGCAAATTTATGTGCCGTTTTTAATATAAATGTTCCAGAAAGCGGCCTTTCAGTAAATAGTTTGTACAAAAGACTTATAAAAATAATAGACGCTGAAAATACCTATCTTATTCTTATATTGGATGAGATAGAGAAACTTATACAGCATGCAGGCGATGGTGTATTGTACAGCCTTCTTAGGCTAAATGAATCTCTTAAGCATGCAAAGATTGCTATAATTGGCATATCAAATAACATTGACTTAAAGGCTTCTTTAGATCAAAGAGTAAGAAGCTCTTTAAACCCCGTTGAAATAATCTTTAAGCCATACAATGCAGAAGAGATATTTGATATACTACTAAATCGTTCCAAAGAAGCATTTTATGAAAACGCAATAAGTGAAGGGGTTCTAAAGAAATGTGCAGCGATGGTTGCACAAGAACATGGTGATATAAGAAAGGCCCTTGATTTGTTAAAGGTTGCAGGGGAAAGGACACAGCAGCTTGGCCAGTCAATTATAACGGAAGAGGAATTGGATAATGCTGCAGAAGCTCTTGAGCAAAATATAACTGAAGGTATGATCAAATCTATGACTAGGCAGAGCAAATGCATACTTCTATCTATCATTTCGGTTGCAAGGAACAAAAGAATGGGCAGAGTGTACAGTGGAGAGGTTTATGATACTTATCTTAAGCTCTCCGAAAAATTTGGACTTAAAAAATTGACATTTAGAAGGGTTTCGGACTTAATCGCAGATATGGATTATAATTCTTTGGTTATGTCCCGTATAAAGAGTCATGGCAGATATGGCAGAACAAGGGAATTAAACATTGCATTCTCTCCATCTATAATAAATAAGGCAGAGATGATAATAAAAGAAGAGTTAAATATTACCAATTAATAGGACATAACTAAAAGCTTAAATATCAATTCATTTCACAAGACCTTATGGTCGAAAGGGTAAGTTGGTATAATAATGGCATCGAAACTTTATTGGATAAGACCTCTAAAGATGGACCGAGGGTACAGGCTTATAACCGCAAAACTGAAAAATTAGAAACGCTTTCATTAGATTATTTAAGAGCTTTTAGGCTAAAATTAAAAGGATTTGTAAAAATTGATGAAAGGCAGTATGAAGGCTGGTCAGGTGCTATACCTTTTTATCTTTATACTTGTAAATTAGATGGTAAAAAGATCTTTATGCTAGATTATCCACATGGCCATGAGGGCAGACTAGACTGCAGATTATAGTTTATTGAGTTTTATAGCTTCTAATAGTTCGTGTCTCAACCTTTCGCCCTTAGAATCGATTCTGTCAAAAGCGTTTGCAATTTTGTCTTGTTTGAGGTAACGGAGCCATGCTGAGAAGTGTTTTCCAGCATTATGGAACTCTAGAGATTCTATTGGTAATGTCCTTATCAATCCTTCAAAACCATTTAATGTACCTGCTCTACCAACCTCTTTTCCATCTTTTAATCTAAAAACGAATTCTTTGCCAGGTTCAGCAGCGATATCTTTATTTTGTCCTTTTTCATATTTCTTAATAACTGTGTTTACTGACATAATTAGTAATACACTTAATCATATTTATATTTTAAAATTACTTTTATTTGATTTTAATGCTTGGTATAAATGTAATAAAAAATAGGGCAAGAAAGAAATATACTGCTAAAGTGGGATACTCCCAGAAAAGCGTTTGGTTGTTAATTAGAAATTCTATTATTGTCATTAAAAAACCAGCTAAGATGGATACCGCCCCTAATAAGAGGAAAATAAAAGTTAACGGTAGTTTTCCTTTGTATCCTAAGTATATCTTGCTTAAGAAGGTTTCTGGGCTCTTTTTTAATTTAATAAATATTCTTAAGCCAAATAATAGTATAACTATAGTTTCTATTAACAGAGCTATCGAATAAATTTCACTGTTCATAGGAACCCCTTAAATCTCTTATACCACTGCAGAACTGCATATCCTGCAAATCCGACTACAGCTATTCCTATTAAATAGCTTCCGAAATCCAAGACTATGGACCAGAAATTGGCCTGTAAATAACCAAAGTTTGATGTTTCCAGTTGACTTAAAGAGGATATAACCGCTACAGGAACCGCCAATATGCTAGTGTATAAGAGCAGTGAAACTTCTCGATATGCCTTTTCTTTATTATTAAAGAAGGTGAGTAATGGTGCGCCGTCTTTTCTGTGCTTTATCAGTACATACACAATAGTGCCGACTGTGTAAGTTAAGAATATTCCTCCCGCGAAGTAAAGGCATAATATGATTAACAATGCGAAATGTATTATATCCATAGAAACAATAGCGTTTTAATATTAAAATAACTATAGTCTGTTAGAATGGAAGAAAGAAAATCAAAAGAATTGGAGTTTTATCACATTGGAAAGGTCGTTAAAGTTATCGATAAAAATAATTCTAAAAATTTAGATAAAAAGCACAAAGCAGTCATAGAAATGTGGGATAATAATATAATAACTTGTGAAATAGGGAATGCGGCTCCAAGAGACAATGATTTTGTAATAGTTCTTTTTAATGGGCTAGTTCAAGCTCAAGGGGTTTTTATGAGGCCGGAAACAATAACGGATATTCTTTCGCAGGAGGCTGGGCAGCAGATCTGGGACAAATACAAAGGATTTTTTGATAAATCTAAACCTACACATCCATTTACGGGCTAATCTGTAATGACAGATATCTAATTATGTCAGATGAAATAAAAAAGGTTTTGAACTCTGAAAAATTATCTTATGAATTGTATTCAAAACTGGAAAGAATAGAAAGAAACAAACAGTTGAAAAGGAAGCTGAAGGAACTTAAAGAACTCGATGTAAAGCACATTAAAGTATGGACTGAGATATATGCAGAATTAAATATCTCTGCGAAGGAAAACGCAAATAAAATTGAGCTTTTTCTTTTTGTTTTACTAAGAAGGCTGTTTGGCAGTGGCCTTACATTAAGCGTAATTAACTCTTTGGAAAACAGAAAAGTTTCTGATTTGTCAAAAATTTTTGATGTTATACCAGACAAACAAAAGGAGAAGGTGGTTAACTACTTAGTAGAAGAGCTTTATCAGGAAAGAATTCTTAAAAAAGAATCTTGGGAAAGTGGCGTTTTATCCCACATAAGAGATGTTGTTTTCGGCATGAATGACGGTTTAGTCGAAGTATTAGCGGCAGTAGCCGGATTTACGGGAGCTATACATAACAATCTGCTTATAGCAGTTGCCGGCACTATAGTTGGTTTATCTGGTACTATCTCTATGGCGGTTGGTGCTTACCTTTCCTCTAAATCAGAGAGAGATTTGGAGTTTGATGGTATAAACCGCTTAGAATTAGAGTTACAAGTAGCTAAAGAAAGATTAAAAGAGGATTTGGAAAAACATTCTTTGAACTATAAAAAATTCGATAAATCTTTAGAAGACCTTATTTCAAAATTAAGGAAAGAAAGGGACCCTATTTATAAGGTACTTGAAAGAGAAAGGAAAAATCCGCTTATGAATTTCATAAGCGGTAATGGTAAAATCTATCAGAATAAAGATTCAGTTAACCCTGTAAAAGATGCATTATACGTAGGAGTGTTCTATATTTTTGGTGCAATTATACCCTTAATAAGTTTTCTTTTAGGCTCCATAATCAAATCGAATACTTATTATAATCTAGTAATATCGGTTATTTTGACATCTATAGCAATTGCTCTTACTTCACTTATAATAGCTCTTAATTCAAATGAAAAAGTATTTAGGTATATAGGGAGGGCCTTGGTGCTTAGCCTTACCGCGGCGTTTGTCACTTTCTTAGTAGGTCATTTAGCTTCTATTTACTTGCACATTGCCATTTAATTGAAATTTTGAGGCCTAAAAATTTATAGAATTAATGTTAATTAAAAATATGGAATATTACAGCATAAGAGAAATAAAGAAGATTGAAGAGGAGGCCATAAGGAAGGGCATGACTGAAGAAAAGATGATGGATGCTGCCGGTCATTTAGTAGCCAGTTTCATACACAGTAATGTAGAGTTTAATAAAGCGCTGTTCATAGCAGGTACTGGGAACAACGGTGGCGATACCCTGTCCGCAGCTTTCCATTTATTTAATTTAGGTCATTCCGATATAAAAATTGTAATTGTGGGAAAACAAGAGGAATTGAAAGAAGAGCCCAAAAATTTCCTTTATCTTATAAACAGCATAAAAAATATCCCTGTAAGTTTTGTTTATGATTCAGCGACATTAGAAAGCTTGGAAGAAACTATAAAGGATGCAGACCTTTTAGTTGTGGGCCTTTTTGGTACGGGTTTTCATGGAGATCTGCCGTATTTAGCAGCAGAGGCGGTTGATTTAATAAATAATTCAAGCGCCAAAAAAGTAAGTGTTGATATACCTTCTGGGATGAACGGAGACACGGGGGAGTTTAAAAAAGCAGTAAAATCTGATTTTACACTTACAATGATGGCCATGAAAAAGGCCTTTCAAAATCCGCAGGCTTTATCCGTTACTGGTAAAGTCTTTGTCATGGATTTATTGAGTTGATATAACGGTGTTATATTTATAAATAATAACAGTTAGATAGTGCTATGAATAATATGGACATAGAAAGAATACGCAGGGATTTTCCGATTTTGTCTAAAAAGATAAACGGCAACAATTTGATATACTTAGATAATGCGGCAACTTCCCAAAAACCCTCCACAGTCATAGAAGGTATTAAGTATTTTTATGAGAGTATAAACGCTAATCCAATAAGAAGCATACACAGCTTAGCAGAGGAGGCTACAAAAGCATACAACAATGCTAGAGAAAAAGTTGCAGCTTTCATAAACGCAGAGCCCGAAGAAATAGTTTTTGTAAGAAATGCCACGGAAGCAATAAATTTAGTTTCCTTTGCTTTTCCTTTTAAAAATGGCGATAGGGTTTCAACAACATACATGGAGCATCATTCAAACCTTCTGCCTTGGCTTCGCTTAAAAGAAAATGGAATAGGCGTTGACATCGTTTCAGTTTCTGATGATTATGAACTAGATATGGAGTATTATAGGCAGCTGCCTAAAAATACCAGATTAGTTACAGTAACCCATGCCTCAAATGTTACAGGTACAGTAAACGATGTGAAGGAGATAACAAAACTTTCACATGAGCAAGGTTCTCTTGTTCTTGTAGATGCTGCACAGTCCGTACCTCACATGAAATTTGATGTTAAAGACGTGGGTGCGGATTTTATTGCTTTTTCAGGCCACAAAATGCTTGCTCCTTTTGGTATAGGTGTTTTATACATAAAAAAGGATATAGCAGAAAATTTAAAGCCTTTTTTGACAGGCGGCGAAATGATAAAGGATGTAAGCCTGTCAAGAGTTATCTACGAAAACGCTCCGAACCTGTTTGAGGCGGGTACCCAAAATGTTGAAGGCGCTTACGGCTTAGGTTTAGCCGTTGACTATCTAAATGAAATAGGGATGGAAAACATAGAGAAATATGAAAATGAGCTTACTGCTTACTTATATGAAAAAGCAAAAGAACTTAATAATGTAGAAATATACAGCGGAAAGAGTAAAAGATTTGGCGGGATATTCTCATTTAATGTTTCAGGTTTGCATTCACATGATACTGCTTATTTGCTGGATAAAAAAGGAATAGCTATTAGATCTGGTTTTCATTGCGCACAGCCATTAATAGAAGATAGACTAAAGTTAGATGGAGCAGCGAGAGCAAGTCTTTACTTTTACAATACAAAAGAAGAAATAGATACTTTCATAAATGAATTAAATAATATATCAGTCAAGTATGGAAGACGATAAATTCTATGAGTTGGTGGAGCTTTATAGAAATCCAGAGCATTACGGTAAACTTAGCAAATATAATTATTCTGAAGCAGGATATTCGCCATCATGCGGAGATAAATTTTCAGTGTATCTAGATGTTGAAAACGGTATAGTAAAAGATGCATCTTTCGATGGCAAGGGTTGTGTGATTTCAACGGTTTCGCTTTCAAAGCTATGCAGCTATATTATTGGTAAACCCTTAAAAGAGGTTAAAGAAATGGAATTGAAGGATATTAAAAATCTGCTTGGTATAGACGAAATAAGTATTTCAAGAGTTAAGTGTGCTACTGTTGGTTTAGACACTATAAAAAAGATATATAAAGAAATCAACAGTAGCTAATTTTTATTGATAGTTTTCCAAAGAATTCGAATCAGCCAGTGCCTGCATACATTCTTTGTAATACGGGCAATACTTGCATTCCCATACTTTTTTGTTATCGAAGTAATATTCAGCAGGTGGCAATATCTTGTTCTTTAAATGATAATCCAAGTCTTTGAATCTTTGCATTACTTTTTTGTATTCCTCCCCATCATATTCTACCCTGAACTGTTTTATCTCCAGGTTTTTCTTATCTGCATAGACTAAAAGGCCATAATCCGCTTTTTGTGCTGCCAAATACAAAGAGATTTGCATCTTGTGCTTAGGATCAGGTTCGTTTACTTTTGTTATGTCCCCAGTTGATTTAGCCTCTATTATTATTTTTTTACCTGTTTTAGTTTCTATGTAATCGTCTATCCTTCCATAAATGGTGAATTTTGTGTTTTCGTCTGCGTATGTTATTTTTATTGGTTTTTCCTCTTCTGCCACTGCTAAAGTACTTGATTCTTTAAGGGCCTTTGCTATAAATTCATGGACACTGTTCCCCAAAGCAAATATCCTAAGTGCACTGGTTTCTGTAGGTTTTGATATAAAATATGAGTAATAGCTTCTTCGCATGCACATCCCTATCTCACTGGGGTAATATGCTCCGATTGTTTTGGGCCTGGATTCTTCATTAAGGTACTCGTCTATTATGCTGCCTACATCTACATCTACAAACGAATCCTCATTTTGCATTATCAATATAGTATGGAAAAGGATTTAAATCTATTATTATTTCTATAATAATGTTTAATAAAAAACTGTTAATTACAGGGTTAATCTTAGTTATACTATTTGTAATTATATTTTTACTTGTAAATTTCAAGGTATCAAACAGTTTTGATTTGTCAGTATTTAAATTAATAAACGAAAAATGGAGCATTAGTTTCTTAGATTCATTCTTTGCGGGAGTGGCAATTTACGGCAGAGAATACTTCTGGATACCTGTAGTCTTATTAATGTGGGTGCTAGGCAGTGCTTTCAACAATGAAAAAGCAAAGAAGGGAGCAGTAATGCTGGTAATAGTATTCATAGCTATAATAATAATTGGTTTGTCTTTAAAAGCGGTTTATTACAGGCCAAGGCCATTTCTTAATCCTTTATTATCTTCCATAGATCATGTTCTTGTTCCTAAGGATTTAGACTCTTCTTTTCCGTCAGGGCATGCCTTGATAGTTGCAGGGGGTGCAGCAGTTTCATTTCTGTTTTTAAGAAAGAGGTATTCAATACCTTTAGTTATTGAAGCTGCGTTGGTTTCTTATAGTAGGGTTTACGTTGGTGTTCATTATCCTACTGATGTTATAGCTGGTGTAATTTTAGGGGTTGCAATATCTTTTATAATCTGCTCAATTCTAATTAACAACAAGTACTTCAATAAACTTTATCAAGTTGTAGATACAATTTATAAGAAAATATTAAAATCAGTTAGACTTATTAAATAATCAATAATTTGGATTAATGTTAAAAATTTTATTGTTTTTGTTTTAATCTATATTTTTTAGATAGCTCTTTTATCTCTTTTATCAAATCAGCTTCTGATTTAAACATGTTATCAACAAAATAAGGGGTAAATGGGCTGTATTTTTCAAAGGGGAAATAGAGTAAGACTTTTTTGCCAGTGAAATGAGCGTGCATCCTTTCTCCATCAACGCCACTGGAATAAACCAAATCGGAAAGATAAACAATGGTAATATCGGTTTGATCTACTAAATGGAAATCTCTCCTAACTGTCTGGTTAAAAATAAGGTTCTTTGTCCTCTCGTTTGCATTTTCCTTATAAGCATCAATATCTACGGCTTTTGGATTGAAGACTATTAAGTACTTCTTTATCTTTTTTATGAATCTTTCCAGTGCTTCATATCCGCTTTTTCTGTGTTCTATTGTATAACTTATATAGGCTTTTGGCTTGTCAGGCCTATAAATTAATTCATACAAAGTATTAGGGTCTTCTTTTGAACCTATAACATAATTTTTTCTGTTTATAGAATTGCTTATTAAATCAGCAGTATATAGCTCCAATTCAGACCATAAAGCTATCTCATACTCATCAACTGTCTTATCTTCCCACGATTTTTTCTTTTGTAGGTTTTTGTTTATGTTATTTGGGTCATTTAATATTGATATGAAGAAATCTGGGTTTAGTACACGCATGTCTTTTGAGTTTATAAGACTTAGTGGGCCACCTCTCCACCAAAATGACATGTGGCCGTCTATTATGTAATCAATTTTTTTATTTTCTTCTATAGTTGTTTTTATGTTTTTCAGTGCGTTCTCCTTTAATAACCTAATATTTTCTATGTCTAGATTTGGAATATTCTTTGAATTTATATAGGGGTTTGTTTTGTTTGCAACCTTGACCATTTCATCTATAAAATTTATTATTTCAAGGTTTTTGCCGTGTTGTCTGGCTATTTTTACAGCTTTGCTTTCCAGGCTTATCCTATCCGAGCCTGCAATTGCACAGCTAAATACTATCATTTATTTGTATATCATTTATAGCTAATAAACTTATTTTTTGTTCTTTAACTTTCTTGGGGTTGTAAGATTGAAAGGGTCAAATATCTTTTCAAGTTTTTCTTTTTCAAGTATATTCTCCTCTTCAGCGACCTGTTTTATTGTTTTTCCTTCCTTCAATGCTTTTTTTACTATCCCAGCGCTCTTTTCATAGCCGATATAAGGATTTAATGCCAATCCTACACCCGGCGTTTTATTTACCATTTCTTCTATTCTCTCTTTGTTAACTTTTATGTCATTTATTGACTTTTCTGCAAATACCTTACAGGCATTTCTAAGGATTATTAAATCATGCAATAAGCAGTAATTTATTATTGGTTCCATGACATTCAATTCAAATTGTCCGGCCTGCGTTGCTAACTCAATAGTCTTATTATCACCCATAACTCTAAAGCAAACCATATCAACCATTTCTGCTATGCTTGGGTTAACTTTACCAGGCATTATCGAAGACCCTGGTTGAACCGCTGGTAAAATTATTTCTGCTAATCCAGTTATGGGGCCGGAATTCATTAATCTGAGGTCGTTGGCAATTTTTATCAAGTCAGCAGAAAGAACAGTTATCGCGGTTGAAAGTGCAAATAAATCCGATGGTGATTCAGTAACCGCTGGCAAATCCCTAGCCTGTTTCAATTTAAGACCGGTTAAATCGCTAAGATATTTTATTGCTTTTTTAACATATCTCGGGTCAGCGTTTATCCCTGTACCGACTGCTGTTGCGCCCAAGTTTATATTTTCCAGTTCTTTATTTGCTTCGTTTATCCTAGAAATAGACTCTTTTATCAGATCAGACCATGCCCTGAATTCCTGTCCTAATCTTATAGGCGCCGCATCCATTAAATGTGTCCTTCCGCTTTTTATTACATTATCAAATTCAACGGCCTTTTTTGAAAATGATTTTTCTAGTTCATTTAACGCTTTTAATAATTCCTTTGAAAGCTGTAATGCAGCTATCTTTGTAGCAGTAGGTATAACGTCATTGGATGACTGGCCCATGTTTACGTCATCATTCGGATGCACTACAGAGTAATCTCCTCTTTTTTTACCAAGTTTTTCAATAGCAATGTTTGCTATAACTTCGTTTACATTCATGTTGTTTGAAGTGCCTTCTCCTGCTTGATAGATATCTACTAAAAATTGGTTATCAAATTTTCCTTTTAGTATTTCATTACACGCTTGAATTATTGCATTTGCTTTTTTCTTTTCTAAAAGACCTATTTCCGAATTTGACTTTGCGGCTGCCTTTTTTATTAAAACTATAGAATAAGTGTACTCTTTTATCGGAGTTATCCCCGATATAGGGAAATTTTCCAGTGCCCTCTGAGTTTGAACTCCCCAATATGCTTTTTTAGGGACTTTAACTGCGCCAAGGTAATCTTTTTCTATCCTAAAGTTGTCCATTTTATTTTATGGTTTTCTAGATATTAATTTCTTTTAGACCGAGGCCGCATTTGTTTTTACCTTTTTTCCTTTTAATGTTATAACTGCTCCAACAGTCGTAACTATATTAGTCAGAATTATAACATACGTTACCAATACAAGGAAAGTATTTGCTTGGGGGATACCATACTCCAAAGCTAATATCGCCAAAGTAGCGGGTGTTAAACCCTGAGCTAGCGAAATAAATATTGGGAATTTATCCTTCACCATGTCGGACTTATATGTTGATACTGAAACGGCGATTAACCTTGAAAATAGAAGAATTCCCAATATAGCGAGTCCTGCTGCCAACCCGAAATACAAACTTGAAAACGAAAGGCTTAATATTAAACCTAAGAAGACAAAGAAAAATGTTTTTAATATAAAGGTAATCTCTCCTTGGAAGTTGAATATCTGCTTTTCAAGTTTGTCCATGTTTAGCTTTCTTCTGAATAATTCGCTAATAAACTTGTGGTTCCCGAAAACTATCCCGAAGATTATTACTGCCAAGTATCCGCTTCCGCCTGCTTTATCTGTAATACCATAAGTAAGGAAAAGCAAACCCAGTGTCAAAACGTAGGTATAATTTTGGTTTTTCAGATAATTAAGAAGGTAAATCCATATTATTGAAAGAATCAGCCCGATAAATATGCCTATAGAAAATGAAGAAATCAACGAATCTACAGTAGTGTAAATATTTGCATTTCCGCTTTGGTACAGGCCAACAAATGCCAAGAACAAAACTACTAAAACTATTGAGTTTAATGCTGCCTCAAATGTTAGAAACATCACCGTTTTATCCTTTATGTTAAGCTGTCTGGACAGAGGTATTATAACTACAGTAGTAGTCTCACCACCGACAATTGAAGCAAATATTAGTGATATAACTAAATTAAAATGTAATACAAAATGCGAAAGCATAGTTACTGCTATGATGCTTATGCTTATGTATAATGCAACTTGAACAAACGGTCTCCATCCGTCTTTTAAAAGTGTTCTGGCTTTTAGGTCCAAACCGCCATGAAATATCACCATTATAAGAGTTATTTCAGCTAATACCCCCAACAATGGAAGTAAAGCCGCTTTTTGTATAACCCCCAAAACAGGGCCCAATATAAATCCTACAAAAACCAGAAAGAGAAATGACGGTACATGCGTTTTTCTAAATATCTGCTCTCCGATATACCCTAAAAATATTATAAGCGCCGATATCAGTAATATAAAAGTTGTTGAATCAGCCATTCTTGCTTTCCTCCTTATACTTCTGTTTATTTATTACAGATATCATTAAGCTATTCAAGAATATTGTCACAAATATAACTGCAAATACTATATCTATGAATGAGCCTGTTCCAGGTATGGCATAGCTTAAAGGAAGAGCAGCAACTACTGCGGCACCCGCCCCTCTCGAGATCATTGATCCTATTATTGCCTTGTCCTTAGGCTCATAGGGGGATTTATACAAAACAACCTTTGTTGATATATATTTAGTTATAATGAGAGCCAAGGCAATTACTATTCCAAATATAAATCCAAGGTAATCATTCAAAAGCACCAGTGCACCGAAATAAACGAAGAAAAATGAGGTAGTCAAAAATGTAACTAATTCATTGAAGGATTTAGATTCTTTGTTTATATTGAAAGAAATGCTATGCTTGTATTTTAGTGATTTGAAGATATTTTCTCCATTTGCTATTATTATACCGAAGACCAATACGGCTATCGGTCCACTGCCTTTTATTGCTCCTATAAAAACATAGATAAGGAAGGCTATCGAAAGTGAAGCTACATATGAGTAATCATATCTTTTTCTTTGTAAATAACTCATAATAGGTACCCAAGCCATACCTATTAGCGCGCCTATCACCGCACCTATAGAAAATTCGGATATTACTTGTCCTGAAACAAAGCTTATACTGGTGTTATTTAGTATTATGGCGCCTACCAGGACTAAAACGAATATTATTGTTAATGGTTCTTCGACCGTTGCTTCTAATTCTACAAGGTTTCTTGCCTTTTCAGTACCGCTTCTTCTACTGAAGCTTGATACCACTGACAGGCTCAATCCTGCTACAGTTAAGCTCAATAAACCAGAAACCAAAAGGTTGTTTAGCAGAAAATAAGTTATGAAGAAAACTGCTATGAAAGACAAAGTAAAGTTTGTTAATGATAGCATTAATCCTCTGGAAATAGTATGTATTATTTTCCTTAAGTTTATGCTTAAACCAGCATTAAACAACATAAGCAGTATTATTATATTTATTACAAACGGAAGGTAAGAAAGCAACGAGTTTCTTTTCAGAAGTCCCAAAACAGGGCCAAGAAGAAGGCCGAAAAACATAAGCCACACTATGTACGGAATTGCAGTTTTTTTACCTAAAACCCTGCCTAAAAAACCGATAAGTAGAACTCCTGCTGTGCCGAGCATCAAAAAATTTAGCACCGATGAATCTAACATAAGTAATCTTTAATTTTAATTATTAAATATGTTTAAATCAAAGGTTATTTGACTTATTAGTAATAAATTACAAAATATTAACAATGTAGACAAAAAAGGTCTAATTGCCTTTTAATGGTATAACATTTTAATAAAAAGACTTCTTTATTAATTAATGGTCGATCTTCTTGAATTCGAGGGCAAGGAACTGTTTAAATTTTATGGTATAGAAGTTCCTAAAGGCCAGTTGGTACATTCTATAAAAGATTTCAAAGATTTTGAGGAGGAGCATGTAATAAAAGCCCAGGTACCCGCAGGCCATAGGGGAGTAAACGGCGGAGTTTTAAAATTTAAAACTAAAGAAGAATTTATTGCTGCTTTTAATAAAATAAGTTCGCTTACTTTTAATGGCTTTAAACCTGCTTCTTTTTTGGTTGAAAAGGCAATAAAGCATGAGCAGGAAATTTATGTTGCCTTAACTTTAGATAGAAATAATAAGTCCCCTGTATTGTTAATTTCTGCTGCGGGGGGTGTTGACATAGAGAAAATACCAAAAAACAAGATAAAACGCTTATATTTAGATGTTTTTATAGGAATTTTAGACTATCAAAAAAGACAGGCCTTTAAATTTATTGGATTGAATGAGAATTACATGCTTCAATTCTATAACATATTGGATTCAATGTGGAAAATATTTACAGAGAAAGATGCTGAACTAGTAGAGATAAACCCTCTGGCAGTAACAGCTACTAAATTAATAGCATTGGATTCAAAGGTTTCCATTGAAGATGACTCCTTATTTAGACATCCAGAATACAAAAGAGATGAATACTCCTCGGATAACTTAGAGATGAAAGCAAAGAAAAAAGGCATATCTTTTGTTAGATTAAGTGGAAATATCGGTTTAATAGCCAATGGTGCAGGGTTAACCTTGGCAACAATTGATCAGATAAAATTAGCGGGAGGCATGGCCGGCGATTTCTTGGATCTTGGCGGGACAGACGATCCTGCAAGAGTAGCAGAGGCAATAGAATTGGTCAAAGAATCCAATCCAAAAGTCCTTTTTATAAACATATTCGGAGGAGTAACAAAAGCAGATACAGTCGCAGAAGGTATTATTCAAGCAATAAATAAACTCAACATAAATTTCAAAATAGTAGTGAGGTTAAAAGGCTTTAACGAAGCCAAGGGAAAAGAGCTTTTAAGAAAAAATGGGATAGATGCTTTTACTGATATGGGAGAAGCAATAAAGGAGGTGGTAAAACTGGCAAATTATGGCAATTCTAATTGATAAAGATACTAAAGTACTGGTTCAGGGTATAACTGGTCACCAGGGAAGATTCCATTCAAAAGCAATGTTAGATTTTGGAACAAAAGTAGTTGCTGGCGTTACTCCCGGCAAAGAGGGCGAGAGAGTAAATGGTATAAGAGTATTTAATGACGTAGAAACTGCAGTTAAAAAAACAGGAGCAAATTCTTCTGTAGTTTTTGTGCCTGCTTTAATGACAAAAGATTCGGTTATTGAAGCTATTGACGCTGGCATAAAATTGATTACAATAATAACAGAGCATGTCCCATTTCAAGATATGTTAAAAATAAATGAATATGCTAAGTTAAAAGGTGTAAAAATAATAGGACCAAATTGTCCGGGGTTGGCGGCTCCAGGTATCGGTAAATTGGGGATAATACCTAATACCATCTTGAAAAAAGGAGTTATTGGTGTGATATCAAGAAGCGGAACACTGACTTATGAGATTGTTAATGTTATAACAGAAAGCGGTTTAGGTGAAAGTACTGTTTTAGGGATAGGTGGAGACAAGGTTCCTGGTATGGACTTTATTGATGTATTGAAATTATTCCAAGAAGATAAGCAGACAAAAGGGATAGTTATAGTCGGAGAAATAGGGGGAAATGAAGAAGAAAAAGCAGCTGATTTTATTAGAAAGAACATTAAAAAGCCGGTCTTTGCGTTTATCGATGGTATATATGCTCCGCCCGGAAAAAGGATGGGGCACGCCGGTGCTATTATATCTGGTAAT
>JAMCSP010000032.1 GCA_023378865.1 Candidatus Parvarchaeota archaeon
TCCTTGTCTTGTATTTTGCCCTTAGCTCCTTTGACAGATGAGCGGAGAGCATCTTTCTTTTTATGTGTAGAGGAGCATTTGTTCTGTATTTCCTCTGCTTCTTAGGAGAAGTACTCGAAACCCAATATCTGCTAAAATTATTTTTCATACAATCTTTGACGCTATCTTAGTTATGTTCGGGAAACGTATAGATATTTCCCTGGCTATGGGCCCTCTTATAATAGTGCCCTGCGGTTCGTACTTGTCTATGTCTTTAACTATTGCACATGCGTTATCCTCAAACGAAACCCTTGTACCATCATGTCTTCTGTATTCTTTTCTTTGTCTTACAACTACTGCCGGAAATTTCTTATGAACTGTATCCGGTGAGCCTTTCTTTACAACGACGAATATCGTGTCTCCTACTCCGCACTTGGGCTGCCTGTCCTTTACACCGTGATAATTCCTTATATTTACAACCTTTACTATCTTTGCTCCTGAATTATCAGCTACCATTATCCAACTTCCTACATTTATGGATTTAGAGATCTTTGCCCTTATTGCCTTTAAACCGGCTCCCTTTCTTCCTGTTCCCATATTACTCTAATTTCCTCACAACTACAAATCTTTTCCACCTGCTTATTGGTCTTGTTTCATATATCACTACTTTGTCGTTTAATTTTGCTGATATGCACTCCGGATTATGAGCAAGCACTCTGCTCCTTATCTTTACGTATCTATCGTATTTTCCTAACCTTCTGAAAACTGTCCAGCTTACTGCAACGGTTTTATCCGCCTTGGCAGAAGTAACAACTCCTTCAAACCTTCTGCCGTGAACCTTTAGCTGCCCATGATAAGGACAATGAATATCATTGCAACTGTTCTCCGGCTTCTTCAAATCTTCATAAAGCATATTCCCATGACCTCATATTGATATCATTTCCATTCACTTTTATTTCTTTTTTATTCATATGTACTATAAATCTGTTTCCATCCTTTATAACTCTTTTTATACCGCTTTCTGTTTGAAGCAGCAAAGTACTTTTCGTTTCATCTATTACCTTCCCTTCCAAATTCTTTCCCATTACTTTCAGTTTAAATCCTATCAGCATTAGCTATCTTAGAATATTTAAATTTAAAAATGTTTTCAGACAGCAAAACAAATCAGATTAAACCTAGTTGTGTGGCAACATCCATGGCCTGGAATTCCGGCTTTAGCTTTACTATTGCTACTTTCCTAGAATCCATTCTGTTTATTATATTTATGCTATCAACCTTTGCCTTAAGTAAAGATTCTACCTCTTTCTTTATCAATATCTTATTTGAATCCTTTGATACTATAAATGAAAGCTTGTTCTCCATCTGCATTAACCTTGTTGATTTCTCACCGCTTAAAACGCTTATTATATATTTTAAATTTTCTTCCATATTTACCTTAGATTTTCAATCGCTCCCTTTGTCCATACAATCAGCCTGCCTGGCTTGCCTGCCTGCGAAACATCAGTCATTGATAACGCTGAAGGATTTGTAACCTTTATATTAAGATTCGAAAATGCACTTGGAGCTTTTTCATTTTCTTTCACAACAAGAACTATGCCTAACCTTTTTCTGTATTTTCTTCCCCTTAGTTTTCCCTTTCCGCTCCTTATAGTTTTCTTCATTATCCTATCAAGTTCTGCGCTTAGGCCTATGGAAGAAAGCATTTTTTCCGCTTCTTTTGTCTTTTTTACTGCTATTGCAGAATCGTCTACAACTATAGGCAGTTCCTTTATTCCATCAATAGAGTGAAACATTGAAACTTGTTTTATGTCGGAAGATGCTGCTATGCCCATTCTTATTGCAAGTTTTCTTTCCTTTTTGTTTATTTCCTTTACTAGTCTTTTCTCAGCTTGCGGTGGATGCGCTTCTCTTCCGCCTACTGTATTTGGAGCAACAGCACCCATATAACTAAAATTCGTACCGACTCTGGAGAGAGTTTTTCTTGGGGTTCTGTCTAATCCTCTTCCATAGCTTGTCTTGAAGGACCTTCTTCTTTTTGTAAGCTCTGCCACTTTTCTTTTACCTGCCATCGGATCCGTATATTTGAGCTGGAACTTTTCAGACTGCTCTGCAAGAAATGCTTTTTTAAATGTAGCATAGTTGAACTTTGTGCTGAATACCTCCGGTAATTGAATCTCACCATTTTCCTTGCCGTCAGACGAAAATACTTTTACCATATCACTTCAATAATGTTATTTTTACCGGTTCAGCCTTTCTTGTAGGCCTTATCGCTTTTCTCATTATAATTAACCTGCTCGCGCTTCCGGGAACTGAACCCTTTAAGACTACAGCGTTTCCCTTTAAGTTACCATAGTTTTTATATCCACTAGGAATGTTTACTTCCTGTGGATCTTTTACAACCTTAAATACAAACTTGTTGTATTCAACCCTTGAATTAAAACCTAGTCTACCATGCTGTGGAATTGTATACTGGACCTTTGCCATTGTTTCTGCACCCAGGTTACCTGCTTTTCTTCTGGATTTACTGGCATGCACAGGATATATCTTTACACCGTAACGCTTTACGGAACCCTGAAAACCCTTACCTTTCGTTATTGCTCCTACGTCAACGAAATTACCGTCTTTTATGACTGAAGAAACTTCTATTGATTTGCTTAAAAAATTCTTTGCGGTCTCTAATTTGTCATCAAAGTTACCGCCTACTGCCAATTCGAATATCTCCGGTTTTTTCTTCAGGCCTATAGACCATGGCTGTGTAGCCACCAGCAAACGCAGATCATTCGCTTTTCCTTTAAAATCATCTATGCTTTTATTGTTCTCCTTGAATTTTACCTTTCTCTGGACGTACTTATTTATGCCTGTTCCCCAGCTCTCTCCAGCGGTTATTCCATTATTATAGAATCTTACTGCGCATACCAGCAAAGGCGGGCATTCAAGTATAGTTGCATTTGTCATTACTTCCATCTTAAATGTGGGTGAACTTTTATCAGAATCAATATAAACAAGCTGTATCATTCCGGCTTTATAGCCCGCAAACCCTCCTATTTCGCCCTTTTCCAGGTCCTTAAAATTGTTAACTGTATTGTAAGGCCGTTTGCTTTTCTTTATAGGGTAATACTGCAAACTTCCCCTTCTAGGAGTACTCTTCTTCGTTATCTGATGTCCCATAATTTAATTGCAATTGTTTTATTTACTGATATAGATTTTTTACGTTTAAATAGATTAACATTTGAGATTATATTTCATTTAACCTATAAATTCTTTCAATTTCGCTATTTTATAGGTTTTTTATCTAAAAACTCAACATTTAAAAGCTTATTATCCTTATATTCTCTGTTGAATTTTCACTTAACGACAGACCTGAAATGACTATTGCTTTCTTTATGCCATGTTCTTTAGCAATCTTAAAAAGGTTTCCTTCCGCTTTTTCCAGGCTTTTTACAAATATCCCTTTAACATTTTTGCTGAAGGATAACTTCGAATAGGCCATTTTGCTGTTTGTAATGGCAGAGATATCCAATTGAAGATGGTGTCTGGAAAGCTTGAATGCACTTCTGCCTGAAGGAGTAAAAGTTATTATCTTGTTTATTTTAGTGTTTATAACTAGATCTATCACGGAATTTAATATTGCATCGTGTATATCCTCCATCTTGTATCTTTTTACAATGCCTGAATAACGGTATTTTTCTATTATTCTTTTTAGCATTGACACCGCCTTTAGAGGATAGATACCTATCGCTGTTTCTTCTGAAAGCATAACCGCGTCTGTTCCTTCGTCTATTGCAGTGAAAACATCGTCTGCTTCTGCTCTGGTGGGCATTACATTATTTGTCATAGATTCGAGCATTTGCGTAGCTGTTATAACCGGCTTGCCGTTTTCATTGCATAGTGCTAAAAGTCTCTTTTGAACCTCCGGTAAATCAGCAATGTCTATGTTTAAACCAAGATCACCTCTGGCAATCATAATAACATCAGCTACTTTTACTATCTCATTAAAATGTTTTACTGCTTCTATTCTTTCTATCTTTGCTATCAAAACACTTTTTTCTCCTGCTATCTTTCTAGCATTCTCTATGTCCTTTGCACTGGATATAAAGGACAAAGCAAATGTATTTATTCCCAAACTCAGACCAAACTTTATCCCTTCTTCATCTTTCTTTGTTGGATATTTCCCGGGATAAGAAATTCCTTTGAAGTTTATGCTCTGTTCATTAAGCAGAACGCCATTATTCAAGGCCTTTGCAACCAAAAGACCCATTTCCTTTCTTATGGGCTTGAACTCTATCTTGCCATCCGACAAAAGTAGCTTGCTTTTCATGTTTATACTTTTTATTATTTCATCCGAAACCTGTATCTGCCCATTCTTACCAAAGGTATATTCCGTTCCTTCTTTTATCTCTATTTTATCTCCATGGACTTTTCCAGTTCTAAGTTTAGGCCCAGGTAAATCAAAAAACATTAGAACGTTCCTTTTCGTTTCCTCTTCTGCTTTCCTTACGTTCGCAACTACTTTTTTAAAATAGTTCTTATCTCCATGTGAAAGATTAAATCTGAATACATCTACTCCTTTAAGAATCATCTTTTTAAGCATCTCGTAACTGTCGCATGCTGGACCGACTGTTACTACTGTTTTAATCCGGCTTACCATAGTTATCTTAAAATCTGCAAGAATTTATACATTAATTTACCTGTCCATTCAATGG
>JAMCSP010000033.1 GCA_023378865.1 Candidatus Parvarchaeota archaeon
TGCCATCTTGTTTAAGTTCTTCCGTCTTTTCCTTTACCTCCGGTTTGTACCAGTCCTTATGCTCTCCGTTCTGGTATGCAAGGCAAAAGTTCTTTATGCCTGTTTCATAGGCAAGTTTTGCCGAGAATTCTTCAAGCTCTTTTCTGTATTCTTTATCATCCACACTTGACGGTAAACCGTGGGAAGTAAATATTGTATAGAATTCACTGCCATTAAAAGAAGCAATTGCTTCCTTCATGTTTTGATCCCATGCTTTGTAAAGTTTTCCATAGGAATACCACCTGTCTACAAAGACGCTTTTCATTCCTTTTGAGCTTTCATTGAATGCTTCTTCGTATTCTTTGCTTCCCATAACAGAAGAAAAAGGATGCATTAAAACGCCTATCAAAAGCTCTAAGTCTTCCTTTTTCAGTTCTTCGATAGCTGTTTTTATACCAGGTTTCCAGTGTTTCATTCCTGCAGTAACCATAGCATCGAAGCCCCTTCTGGAAAGCTCTTCCTGTACAAGCGTGCACTGCTTTAAAGTAATCCTGTTAAGAGGAGAAAACCCTATTTTTCTGTATCTTTTCAGTGTTTTCTGTATAACAGGTTCAGGCACTTCCCTTCCTTTGAATATGTCTTTCAGGTAAGGCTCAACATCCTCTTCTTTTTCTGGTGTACCGTAAGCCATCAGAATTACTCCTATCTTTCCAGGCATTAAAAATTAAGGTTTCAAAAGCTTATAAAAATCATTTTCAGCGAATTTTCATCTTATAGTCGTATTAAATTCGATATTGATAATACTTTTGTAATATCTGCATATAGCTTTAATATTTCACTTTTGTAAAATTGATATGAGGGGGGAAGAAAATGAGGAAATCAGAGCTGGAGAGGATATTAGGTAAGGAAACCAAAAAGAAAGGCTACGGAAAATACTACGCTACCATAGCCGGTGCATTCTCTGCTGGAAACGCAATGGCTTACCTGGCTTATGGTTTACATGGCTTATTTGATGCCGTAGGAATAGACTTCATAACCCTGGGCTTTACTTTATATGAACAGTTAAAGATGAAGCAGGAAAACGATAAGATAGACAGATACATAGAGGAACTGCAGGATTTAAGCGGGGAAGAAAAAGTTGGCTTGCTTTCTTTCGGCGGAAACAGCACCAGCGAATCGAAGGCCAAAAAGATAGGGTATGTAACATATCAGCTTTTGAAAGACGAAATAGGAGAAAGCGAGGAAATAGAAAAAGAAAGAGGGATAAGTTCAAAGATAATAAGTAGTCTAGAAAACAAAGGGTACATCAAAAAAGGGATAACCGGAACGGGATTGACAAAGAAGGGAAAGCTTGCCTATTATTCAGTATTCAATAACATAAAAGAGGAAAGCAGAGGAGTTTTCTATGTTCTAAGGAAGCTTTATAAGATATCAGAAAAGGAACTTGAACCAATATACCAGCTTTACATGCAGGAAACTGTAAAGGGGGCTGAAAATTAGCTTTTTATATGATAAAAGACTATAATAAATTAACTGGTAATATGGGTTTCCTGGACAAGATCCTTAAGATGGATGAGAAAAACGGTTCTGTTAATTCAACTACTTCAATGTATGACGTTCTTTTTAATAAAATAGAGTATTCTATAAAAAGCAGTGATCCTTCAATAGACCAGAAGAGCTTATTTGCAAAGACTAAGGAAATCTACCTTGCCATGTGCAAATGTCTGGACTGCAAGTGCGCAGATGACATTTACAAACCGATAAACAAGGCTATTTCAAAGACATTAAGCAGTAAAAACGGATATTAATAACTGTTTAAGTATTTGCAGCCAGTTCTTTAAATCTGCATTTTTCTTTTCTGTTTTACTGCGTTTTTAAGCATGTCTGGTGTAAATCCTTCTGGGATTGTTCCATAACTCAAAAAGTCATACATTATCAGCCTGAATATGTTTGAAAGCATTGAAGTTATCATTCCTCCTATTGCAGCAATCCCGATTCCTATCAATATAACTGCTGCTCCGATAATTAAATTAAAGGAAACCAGGAAGAAGCCAGCTATAAGTGCAAGTATTCCTAAAAGTATTATAGCTAAACCATATAAATCTACATAAGCTAATCCCCCAAAGGTTTTGCCGAAGTTTTTAATTATAAACGAAGAGCTTTCCTTTAGTGCCTTTATCGGGCTGAGTTTCTTATCCAATATAACAGGAACTACAAATAATGTAGCTATACCTATAGCAAAAGCAACCGCAGCGCCAAGTATAATACCTGCTATCCCTCTAATCCTGGATTCAAGTAACCTTATCCCTACTATTATAACCGCATAGAAAAGGCTCCATTCAGCTATGAGTTTTGTATATGGCCTTACCTGTTTAAAAGCATCTTTGAATCCGATTGGCTGTTTATTTGAAAAACTCCTAAAACCGATAAACATGGCCATTATAATGTATGTGCTTGTGAATGTAACAACAAAATAGAATAAGATCAGGGCAAGAATGAAATAATAAAATGAATTGGAATTGACCGCTAAGAAAAGAGTTGAAGGCAGAAGTATTGCTACCATCTCTGCAATGACTGCTACTGCGGCCACAAGAGGGAAAACCATTAACCTTTTGTCCTGAAATACCAATTTCCTAGTAGCTTTTCCCAGAGCCCATCCTTTTTTAAGGTTTGAAAACATATTTCAGTATAGTAATTTAGGTTTAAATATATATTTTATAGTTAAATTTCAAATTGGATTATGTCAATATTCTGATAAATACGAAGCTACAAAGTTGTGCTATAAAACAATAGATTTAACTATTTAATTAAATATATGGTAGCAGTTATTATAGATTATTTTATGGAAACCAAGGTAAAGTTCAATATATCGTATAATGATCTGTTAAAAATAAATGGGAAAAAGAAGGATTTTGATAAGGCTTATGAGCCACTTTTGAATGTTAAGGATCCTTGGCAAGATATAGATAAAGTAGTTGATTTTGTTAGGAGGTGGGATCCAAGGGTTCCTGTGGGTAGGAATAAAGATAAAATTATGAATACTTTGCGGTCTTTGAAAGATAAGTTTTCTCTCTTAAATGGTATAGAATTGGAATGCTTTAACTGCCAACCAGCTAATTTAGATTTAACAGAGAAAATATTCAAAAGTTTATCAGAAATAAAATTAATGACAAGTAACAGAGTGATACATCTCGGCCTCATAGGCGCATCTAAGTTAATGCATGCAATGAACAAGTGTCTTTTTGTTATGTGAGACAACGGTATATGCAAACATTATGGGGTTTACCCAAATGAAAAAGGTTACCTTCGATTTATGGAGACAATGCAAGCGGTAGCAATAAATGTACTAAAAGAGCATAAAAAAGTAGAAATCTCAAAGGAAACTAATCGTACTTTGCTTAAATTACTCGATAAATATAATTGGATTAACTTTAGCACTTCAAAAATGGGATTAAAATAATACGGAAATAAAGGAAATTCAGGAACTAATTGAGAAATTTTTTTAAGCGGGGTGTTTTATTTTGTCAGTGTTCAATAAATATTGCGATTTTCGGACCAAAAGGTAGCATAATCATAAATCCAAGTAAGAATAGATTAGTAATATCTCGACCTGACGGTGGATTAATAAATTTGCGATTAATCCAAAAATGGCGAAAGCTGTTAAAATTTAATGATTGGTTCATAGATATTATATACGATATAAGTAAACTTCAACGGCTTTAACTGGAGCAAGTATAAACTCTAGATTTAAAATTAAGAACGGAAGCGAATTTATTATAGAAAGAAAAATAAGACACAAATTAGGCGATTTTAAATCTAGACATAGTGTAACTATATACGATGATAACAGTATAACAATTTCGTTACCTAATAAAAATTTGTTAGATAAAATTTGGGATTTTTGGTTGTCATTTGAGTTGAACGAAGTTAAATTAAAAGCGAACGCACCTCCATTTGGGGCAGAATCAACATTTAAGAAAAAGTAAATTTTACTCCTATTCATTCATCTATTCTATCAAACCGTGATATTATAGCAAATCAGCTTTAACAGTAGTTCATTTGTCTGTTCCACCTACTCTTAGTTTTCCTGCTTTTTCCTTTATTTCCTTCGGTATAAATCTTCGCATGTTATTAAATAGCAAGAACAAAATAAAAGTAAATAATTTTATTACTTTGTTGGTATTGAAAGCCAAAATAAGTTTATATGAAAATCTGCCGGAAAAAGCTTTAATCCTGGAAACACCTTTTAAATTTATGGCTAAACTTCATTACATAGACTTATTTGCGGGGTGCGGCGGATTATCGCTTGGATTCTATCAAGCCGGATTGGCAGGGGTTTTTGCAATAGAAAAAGACAGAATGGCATTTGAGACATTAAAGACTAACCTGATTGATAAGGTGGACCACTTCGACTGGCCAACATGGCTTCCAATAAAAGAGCATGACATAAATGCTGTTATTGAAGAACATGAAAAGGAGCTGAAATCATTGCACGAAAAGATTGATATTGTAGGGGGAGGGCCGCCATGCCAAGGGTTCTCTTTTGCAGGAAGAAGGCAGGAAAATGATGTAAGAAACAGGCTTGTAGATTCGTATTTAAAATTTATAGAGCTAGTTAGGCCAAGAGCAGTATTTCTGGAGAATGTCCGGGGCTTTACAGTGGGCTTCGAGAACGGCAATGGCAGAGGAGAACCAAAATCCGACTACGTAGAAAAGCGGCTCAGGCGGCTTAATTATAACACATCGTCAATGCTGGTAAATTTTTCCGACTTCGGAATACCGCAGAAAAGAACAAGATTTGTACTTGCTGGGTTTCTTGACATAGATTCAAAGGATTTCTTCAAGCGTCTCTACAGTAAAAGGGCAGAGTTTATAAAAAGAAAGGGAATAAAGGATATAAACACCACCTGGGACGCTATATCGGATTTGGAATCCAATAGGCTTAAGCTAGGCACAGGCTCATTTGAATATGGGGCTTATTCCAGGCCCAAAAGCCCCTACCAGAAATTAATGAGGATTGGCAGCAGCGGTACCTATCCCGACAGCCACAGGTTCGCACGGCACGGCGACAAGGTTGTCAGAAACTTTAAATACATACTAAACCATTCAGATAAAAATAAGGCGGCCAGCGTGCAAATCCGCAATGCACTCGGATTAAAAAAGCGTTCCATAGCGCCGCTTGACCCTTTTATGTCCTGCCCGACACTGACCACCCTGCCTGATGACTACATTCATTACTCCGAGCCGAGGATACTCACAGTTAGAGAGTATGCAAGGATACAGTCGTTTCCGGACTGGTTTGAATTCAGGGGGAAGTACACTACCGGCGGCAAAAGGCGGCGGCTTGAAGTTCCTAGGTATAGCCAAGTTGGAAATGCAATTCCTCCTCTTTTTATGGAGCAAGCAGGGAAGATTATGAGGGCAATGTTGAGCTGAAAAATGGAAAACTTGGAATTTAAGGTAAGTGCCGGATTAAAGGATATAATCGGCAGGGAACTGATAACCAGCGACTTAATCGCAATATTCGAGCTAGTAAAAAATTCATATGATGCAAATGCAAAGACGGTGAAGATTGTCTTTTTAAACACTAAAAGCAGCCTGGAAAATGCAAGGATATTGATAATTGATGATGGGGTCGGCATGTCACTTAAAGACATAAGGGAGAAGTGGCTAACCGTCGGTTATTCATATAGAAACATAGAGACTCCCAAGAACAAACACAGGATCTTTGCGGGGGCAAAGGGGATAGGAAGGTTTTCATGCGATAGACTTGGCACAAGACTTAATATGTACACTAAAACCAGCTCGGACAAAAAAATAAATTTTATTACGGTAGACTGGGACAAATTCGAGAAAGACCCGAGTTCCGAATTCGAAAAAATACACGTAAATTATCAGGAAAAAATTGCCATAGATATAGAGGGATACAATAAAGATAATCTAGATCATGGAACAGTATTGGAGATATCTAATTTAAGAAGCCTCTGGACCGCAGAATACCTGCGGAAACTCAAAAGCTACCTGCAAAGACTGGTTAACCCGTCGAATTCTAATAATGATTTCAAAATATACCTAGAAGCAGGCGAATATCTGGAAGAAGACAAGGAATCACATAGGAAGGAGAGAGAATTCGACGTTATAAACGGAAGGGTAGAAAATATGCTTTTCGAGAAACTTGAAATCAAGACTATCCACATATATTCGTCTATCAAGGACGGCAAAATATACACAATACTATACGATGGCGACAAATATATATTCAAACTGGAGGAGGACAATAAAAAGTACCAAGATATTTCCAATATAAAGGTAAACTTGTTCTATTTAGATATAAACGCAAAAAGTATTTTTAAACGTATTATGGGAATACATGTCAAAGACTACGGGTCGATATTTCTGTATAAAAACGACTTCAGAGTACAAAGATACGGAAACCCAAACAATGACTGGCTCGGGCTGGATACTAGAAAAGC
>JAMCSP010000034.1 GCA_023378865.1 Candidatus Parvarchaeota archaeon
CGGTAAAAACCAGCTTATAACCCATAATATAAAAAGCACACCTAGCAATGCATCAAAAGCATTCCAAAATATATTATGTGAATAGTTAAATGGAAAAGAAATTACAGCTAATATCGCTGCAAAAACCGCTGCAGCTATAACAATAAGTATTAAAACATGGAAAACTAAATGGAATAACTGATTAAAAGGATCAAAATCATACGAATTGGAGGAGTTATACCTTCTTTGTGTCCTATTTGTCATATTATGAAAACAAATTATAAATTTAAATAATCCACTACAATGAATATATTGATATTAAAATAAAGTTATTATAAATAGATATTTTAATATTATAACATTTAATATGCTATAAATAAAGGTAGTATTTTTACCAGTTTATTTTTATACATATCGATATAATAGTATTATTTATAATAATTATATAAATGATTTTATATTAATATTAATAATATCTTAATATATGTTATATAGAGAATAAAAGAACCATAAATTTACAAATAACTTACGGTATTTCCTCTTACATAAGCAGAAATTTTAGCTGTCAATTCATTTCTTGTTTTATAGATAGTGTTTCTTATTTATAAGATACAACAGAAAGTGGAAGGACGACTAGCTTATATACGAAGTCTATGCAGGTTATTATCTGTCTTTATACTCTAAATTTTTTCTTCCAAAGGTTTTGCATATACCTTTACAGGAATATCCTTATCCAGGTATAATGTGAAATCATTTTCTGATAAAAGGTTTCCCTTCTTTTTAGCAGGTTCTTTAGGTAAGGGTTTTAGATATTTTAAAGAGTAATTCCCATTAGTGTCTAACTTTACCAACACATTTTTATCATACAATAAAATAAATTTAGTTAGATCTTTTGATGCAATATATTTTAAGTCTATCTCAATGCTGTGTATATTTCTATCTTTATCCATAGAATAAAATTCATAGTGATTTAAATCTAAAGGTATAATTCTATCTTTATATTTTTTAGCAAAATAATCAGGAAATTTACCGTATATTTCCTCCTTTCCATAGTGAAGGTGAGACAAAAGCACGTTGCTGTATTCTTCTTGATAAGATTTATTTATAAAACGATTTTCCAAGCCCCTATTAAACCCTTTTCTAGCCATACCTACCGTTTCGTCTACTAAATCACTCTCTTCCATTTTTGGTTTCCAGTAAGCAAACGATGAATTTAAACGGAATGCCGATGTAGAGCGGTTATCTCCCCTTATACCTATTAACATGACCTCTAAACTCCTTTTGTGGCCTTTCCTAGTTACCATAAATTGCCCCGGAAACTCTCCCGGCTCGATAAAATCAAGTTCATCCGGATTATCTACAGGCAGGCTCCCCATATCAAATTTTAGGGCTTTTATCCTTTTTTCCATTTTATTATATGATTATACAACTATTAATAATTATTAAGGTATTATAGCTGAACTTGCGGAATTACCTTTACACCTGTAAAAACACTATATTAAAAGATATATGGAAATTGCTAGTATCCCTGTAAAAATTATTACCAACGATTGGAATAAACGCAGATTCTTGGATTTAATTACTCCAGAAACTCTTGCACCTATAAATGCACCGATGGCCGCGCCAATGATTAAAAAAGGAATATAAAACAAAGTATTTTCTGAAAAACTAATGGTGCCTAAATGAAGTAAACCACCAAAAACCGATGTTATTATCATAGCTAGTATTATAGTAGAAAAGATGATTTTTGGATTCATTTTACGTACTGCAGTCATGTATGTACCGGTTATTCCTCCGATACCCATGCCAGTGAATCCTGATATTATGCCTGCTAGTAATCCAATAAAACTTACATCTTTGCCGAGATTTTTACCCGGCTTTGGATAGTTTTTTATATTTCTTTGCCTTATAACAGATATAAGTGAAAATGTTCCTATCGATAAAGGAATAAAACCAAAAACGCCTTTGAAAATAGCGGTCGGAACCACAAAGCTTAGCAAAGAGCCCAATAAAACGCCCATTAGTCCGGTTATTAAAAGAATCTTAAAAAGATACCCGTTTACAAAACCATGCTTAATATTTGAATAAGAGCCTATAATAGAACTGGTTGCTATAGTTATAAGGCTTAAACCGCCTGCGGAAACAGAACTTAAACCCATATAATAAAGAAAGAAAAGCACAAGCAATGCCCCTCCGCCTATACCGGACATGTTGCCTATGAACGCTATAAACATTGCAAATAACGGCAGTATTATTAATATTGCAAGCATACTTAGATAATTACCTATAGGTATTTATAACTCATGATAATTGAAGCTGCAAAAAGTTGAAGTTTTCAGTTTATAGCCGCTATTTTTATATCGAACTTTAGTGTTTTCCCCGCTAAAGGAAAATTAAAATCTAATGTTACATCATTTTCATTTACTGCAACTACGGTTGCTTGCATTCCATTATTAGAACTAACCATCATTCCCTCTTTTACTTCTTCTCCCTGAAATTGAGTCTTTGGTATCTTTATTATCATTTCTTCATGCCTTTCTCCGTAAGCTTCTTCTGGTTTAATCGTTATGCTCTTATTTTCTCCAACTTTCATTCCGACTACAGCATCATCAAACCCTTTTATTACCTGTCCGGCACCGACTTCAAAGGACAGTGCATCCTTGCCCTCATTAGAATCAAAAACTGAGCCATCTTCTAGATAACCTGTATATATTACTTTTATTTTATCCCCCTTTTTAACTTCTTCATCTGCCATTTAATTCACCTCAAAAATTTAATTTATCAGGTATAGAAACTATACAAGATTCAATTAAAATGCACTGAAAGTATATTAAGTTTACTACAAAAAGAAGACAGAATTAAAATACTTTTATTAAACTGTCAGCATTATCAGCTGCTTGTTCCTGCTATAGTACCTGTAGCACTAAATGCATTTGTACCGAAAGAAGAGGTGAGATTGTAGAATATCTTGCCCTCTGCAACGAAAGGTGCTCCGGCAGTGGAACATTTTGCTTCGGGGAAATTAACACTAAATGTACTGCCAGGCGTTACAACTGTAGGGCTTATTATTCCATTCATCGGGAAATTGTCATTAGAATCGAAACCGGCAGGAGAAGAAATTGTAAAGTTATCAAATGTTGCATTATTTGCTCCGAAAGGCAATCCTCCAACAATTCCTGCAAGGTATGTGCCGGTACTATTACAAACGGCAGATCCTATTGCAAATGGGGAAAAACCACTGCTTGATGCTGTAATAGTTGGTGTACTTAAGGATTCAATCATTCCCAGTAACATACTTTCATTTAGAGTATAAGACCCAGCTGGGAGAGAGGATAAACCCGAAATTGAAGCAGGGGCCGGATTAAATGCCGACTTAAGAGAAGCAGAAAGGATTATATTGGAGAAATTTGGTGCACCGCCTGCATTTTCAGATGAATTCAAAAGACTTATTATCTTTGAAGAATCCCTTGTTAAATTAAGTATAAAGTTGCCATATAAAGGCACGCCATAGGTATTGGAAAAGCAGAAACTAAAGCCCATTGAAGCATTGTATTTGCTTTCAAATGCAGGGGTAGTGTTTATATCCAACAAAGAACATGTATTTCCATTGTAACTTTCACCTTTTAGATATTTTACCTGTATGTAATTATTGAATTGACTTAGATTTGAAATATTTGCCGAGTTATTACTTAGAATACTTGAGATTGAACTAGTCAAGTTACTTGTTTTTAATGAAACGCAAAGCAGTGAATTCTCATTTATATTTGAATCATTTACTGAAGACCCAACAGCTGACAAGCTGATGTTTTGTGCAGATGCTATCATTGAAAAAGGAATACATAAAGTACCATAGGAAATGTTCGAGAGTAAAGTAAGATTTACATCATCTAGGAACTTTGGAAATGAAGATACATTTATGCTGCTGCTTAAGCTAGCTATATCTTTTACAAGTGCTCCTAAATCTATGTCTGCTGTTTCTTTTGTGTAAGGGCTATAGTGAGCTATATAACCGTTAATTGGCAAATTAAAGGAAAACACTGAAGATCCAGCAGTAGCGCTTAAACTTAAAAGCAAACTGTACGAGAGATTAAATGGCCCGCTGGAATTCTGAAGCTTTGAAACTGTAGAACTTAGCTGCTGAACATTAGCAACGCTGTAATAAGGCGTAGAGGAGCTTGACAACTTCAGAAAAGGCACATAACCTTCATAAGATGCAAATATGAATATCAAGAAAACTGCTAAAACTATTGCAGCAGCTATTGCAGCAAATTTATGCTTTTTTGAGCCATTGTTTGGAATTCTGTCTATCTGTATACTAGTAGCATCCATATAAAGGTATAAAAAACCCAGATATAAAAATATATGCTTTTATTGAGTTAACGACTTCTTCTGCTTGTGAAAACCTAGAAGAGTTATTATAACTCCTGCTACAAATATGCCTAAACTTGCAAAGAGGATAAAGCTTCCAATCGATTCGGCGGCTTTTCCGTAGTACTTTATTATAAAAACATCAATAAATGGAAGGATTAAACCTGCGGCAAACAACACTAAACCTGCTAAAATGATTAAATTCGGCCTGACTTCCACGTATTTTTAGTGTATCTTTTTATATTTTAAGTTATTTAACAACTTCATAAACTTTTATATTGGTATTTATGAAAGAGTAACGAAAGCATTACCACACGCGCCTCCGCCTTTACCTGCACCCAGCCTTATGGTATAGTCTTGTGCCGGCAAGTAAACAACATTATTAGCGTTACCATAATAGCAGTTTCCCCATTCTGTAGTACTATTACTAAAATAGGTTTGACCATTCTGACCAACAATAGAGATACTTGCATAACCTGCAGTTCCACCGGCATATGTTAGGCTAAGATTTCCACCACTCCAAGAACATTCTCCGTAAACATGTGATGGATAATTGGATAAAGACAGTGTAAAATTGCTACATGATGATCCGTTAATGCTGCTCTGAGCAGGATTATTACCTGTAGTAATCAAGGACTGATTGTTTTTAGCGACAGGAACAGTTAATTGATTATAGCTAGTTGGAGCGGGGTTTATGTGAGATACTATAACCGAGTAAATATTCCCAGACACATTAAGTCCATCTTCAGTTAAACTTATAGATGTATTAACATGACCATCTAGCGGGAGTCCAAAAACATCGGAATAGCACAATACTAAAGAACTGTTTTCTTTCCCAGTCACGTTACTAATATCAAAAGAAGCGTTTAAAGAGCTTAGGACTTTAGAGCAATTATTGCCATTGTATGTATATTGACCCAAGTACTTTACCCTGATCTTACCATTAGAAATAGTGCCTGGAACAGGGGCGGGGTTATTGATTAAGTTACTTGTTTGATTTACTGATCCTGTAATAATCGAATTAATATAGTTATATACTATGTACTGTGAAGGTGTAAAATTTACGAGATAAGATGAGCAGTAAATGCCGTAAAAATAACCGCAGTATGTAAGATTGGTTCTATTTTGTAAAATATATTGTACAGATCCAAGAGGTGTAGTATTAAAAAATATCTCAAAACTATTTCCATATTTAGCTATTGATGAATTTATGAATTGCCTGGATTCAGAAGAACCAAACAATGATGAATTAGTCGATTCATTCAAGTAAGAACCCGTGTAACTTATGTTAAATGCATTTGATGAGTTTACTAAATCAGTGACAACGTTATTTAACTGTACAAATGAATTAACACTGGAAAATGTTGTTTTTGAAGTAACCGAATATGAAATAAGATGTGATAAAGTTCCTGTAAAATACAATGCTAACAATACCACTGCTATTACTATTATTATTGCAACTGCTAATATTGATTTAAGGATACCGTTTCCTTTTTGTGGTTTCTCAGGAACTTTGGATAGTTCAATAGAATTGTCTACTGTTGTAGAAGGATTTTCCTGGTTATTTGGGATCTGTGGTTCGCTTATAATCATAAATTAATTAACTACTTTTTATAGTATAAAAGCCTTCATATACTGATTAATCCTAGTTTGCTTAAAATCAATCTCTTATCCTATTTTAGTGCTAAGTTAGTATATCTACAACAATTTTAATATTCCCTTCTACTATTTTTTTATACTAACAACTTTTATCTCAAAAATAAGCGTTTTCCCTGCAAGAGGTGAATTAAAATCAACTGTAACATTTGTAGAGTTTAATACTGTAATCACTCCAGTAGCACCATTTGCATCAGATACCTGTTCTCCCACATATAATGAACTGTTGCCAAAATCCGATTTTGGGACAGTTATTATGAGCGAATCATTAACATTTCCATATGCTTCTGCCGGTGACAGAGTAACGTTTTTTACCTGTCCTTCTTTCATGCCTATAACAGCATTGCTAAAGCCTTTAATTACCTGCGAAGAGCCTGCTATAAAACTAAAAGGAGTAGAATTAAAATTGCTCTGGATAAGTGTTCCATTTGAAAGCCAAAGCGAATAAAATACTGTTACATTATCTCCGCTTTTAACTGAAACTGCAGTGCTGCTGTGACTTAAAAGATAAAATGAAACTATTAAAATGGCAATAACTGCAACTATTACAAGCAGATACGCTTTGTTAAAATGCAATTTAACTGTAGATTCAGATGACATATTTTATACAATTACAATTTAATGAATTACCCATGTTTTATTTACTTTTTCCATATTTTTATACTCTGTGGTTCTTATTATCAATAATTATTAAAGAATGGTTTTCACAGGCATTAATCTAAAAATTAGGGTATAAATAGCTAAAAAGCGGATTAATAATATGGTTGTGTATTCGCATTTCCTGTATTTAGCTTATATCTATATATCTATAATAATCTCTGTTTCTTCTTCATTGTATATACTCTTAATATTTTATTTTTATAAGAAGAAGGAAAAGACTGAAAGCAATAATAATACAAAGGATTCGCTCACAATAATAATACCTGTATATAATGAGGATAAAGAGCTGTTTGAAAAATGTATTGAAGCGGTAAAAAAACAGAAAACTAAGTTTATAGTCATAGGAAATGGCTGTTATTCACCATATAAGGAGATAACTGAAAGAAATGAAGGAAAGTTCGTTTACCTGCAAAAGAATGTAGGCAAAAAAGGAGCGCTCGCTGCAGGTATAAAACTAATAAAAAGCGAGTATGTAATGTTTTTAGACAGCGATACAATACTGCCAAATAAGGCCGTTGAAAAGATACTCGGTAAATTCGATGATAAGACTGCAGGTGTAGGCGCGGAAGTAAGGATTATAAAAGAAAAGGATAAATTTGTTTATTACCCATCGGAAATGCTCCAAAGGCTGCGGCAATTATCCTTCAAGGCAATGTCTTATTTCAACAGAGTCATGGTAATAAACGGCCAATGTGCTGTTTATAGAACAGATATAATAAGGGATTTTGTATCGTCAGATGACTTTCTGAATTCCAAGTTCTTTGGGAAGAAAATGATAATAGGGGATGATATAACTATTACAAAGTATGTTAACGGCTTGGGATACAAAACAAAGATGGCTCAGGATGTTGTTGTTTTGACCAAAGGCCAGAGCTCCTTTAAAAACCTGGTAAAACAGTCGATAAGGTGGTCAAGATCAGGTTACATAAACTTTATAAACAGTTTTAAGGACAGAAGCATATTCAGAAATGGCCCATTATACACCTTTTCCATGTTTTACATCTACACGCTGCCTTTCCTTGTCTTGGCAGAACTTATACTAAGGGGAGGGTTGCTTGCAAGGATAATATTCAGAAGGGGGATCATGGAAGGCGGAATAATACTAATACGCTCTCTTTTCGTAGTCCCAAGGGTTTTACAGTCCTTCTCTGCAGTATACACCGGCTTAAAGATAATATCAATCCTGTCTGCAGCTATAATGATATACCTCATAGTAAAGAACATGAAGAAGGATAAAATACGTATTTTATCATACGGATCCATAATGCTTCTCGTAATGTTCCTTACAGCAATCTATGCTATGCTCAGCCTGAATAAGCATGATAGATGGCTTACCCGTTGATGAACACCCATATGATGCTTTAAGATAGTAAATTTTAAGAGTAATATCTAATCAAATATAAACATGGAAGGGCTTTATATGAATTTTAGAGCATGGCCACCTAAAACATTAGAAGACATAATTCTAAAAAATTCAGAAGAAGAGATAGATAAAGACATAATACCTTTGGTAAAGGCCATAAACTTATTGGGGGTTCCCACCTATTCTTCATGTGCTGGTCACGTTAATGGTACTGGTTTACCTTATCCCTGGATTGGCATTCTAAAAAAGCAATACGACCTATTTGATTATTCACATTCAATAGAAAATCTTGACACTAAACAGAAGGAATACCTCCAAGCATATCTAAATAAGTCATTGGAAAGATTTTACATTGTTTTAGATAAATTCAATGAAAAGAGTAAAGAAAACATGTGGATATTGGATGATATGACTTATTCGCATTTAAGACCACAGAAACCTTGTAAAGATGAAATTGAACTTGATACTGAAAGAAAAAAATCTGTAATATTAGCCAGCCTATTATTTAATGAATTCAGGGAAAAATATTGCTTTTATGCAGGGCATTAAAAGTATTTGTATTAAAAACGGCCATTTAAGTATATCAAAATGAGGTTTATTGAATTCAGATGGGCATAATAATAATCATAAGACACGGCTTCAGCGAATCAAATAAAAAAGGTTATCTAACACATGACATAGATGGATACCCTTTAACAGTAGAAGGAGAAACATACCTTGTAAAATCAGCAGAAGAACTTAAAAAACTAGACAATATCAAAGAAATAATCTCTAGTCCAATACTAAGGGCCTCACAAACTGCAGAGATAATATCAAAAATCACTGGCTTGAAAGTGAAAAAGGACACAAGGTTAGCTGAGAGATACATGGGCAATTATAACAACAAGAAAATACCTAGTGACAACAAAGGCGATCAAACTGATTATAATTGGCACGTAAAAGAGATTTTAAACGGCTATCCAAATGGCTTAGAAAGGTGGGAAGAAATTGAAAAGAGAGTTAGTGATTTACTGAATGAGATACCTGAAGATGAAAATATAATACTAGTTTCCCACGGGGATATAATAAAAGCGGTAATAGCTCATTTCCTTGACCTTGACGAATTTGGAGTATGGGGAATAAGGGCCAACCATGGGCATTTTACGGTTATAGACAGAAAGAATAAGAGGATACTTGCAATAGGAGCCCCTATAATATCAGATGCCATATTAAATAAAATAAAAAAAGCGATGGCTGACACCAAATAAAAATGAAAACCTCAAAAGATGAGCTAAAAAAGTTGTTTGAAGAACGTGGTTCTATTGAGCTTAATAATAACACGAGAAAATTGCTTTCCGGATCCCACGGAAAGATACTTTCCGGGAAAAAGTTTGTTGAACTCATTTCAAAACAGAAAAACTATATCATAACTGTCGGGGATATGGTTACACTGACAGCCATATCTGCAGGAATAATACCAAACATGGCAATATTCGATCTTAAAACCGAAAGGAGAAAAATCGATGGAACGGAGATAATAAAGGCTTATAAAAACATTAAAAAAGTGAAAAACCCTGCAGGAAAGATAACAGGAGAACTTTTTTCTGTAATAATAAAAAACCTTGGTAAAAAAAGGATAGGAATAAAAGTAAACGGGGAAGAGGATTTGGCAGCCACTTTATGTATAGCTTTATCTGATTACAATACTATCGTTGCCTGGGGTGTTCCTGGAAAAGGCATAAACGCGGTCAAAATAAATGAAAAAAGAGCAATACATGCACTATCTATAATAAAGAAAATGAATTAATAACCACGCTTAAGAGACTTAAAATACCTGTAAACGGAATAGCTGGCACTCAAAATGCACAATCCCTGCTTTTATCTGCTATTCTATGAGTATGCTTTCCAGCTTTCCCATACAAAATACATGAAATTTATTACCGACTTTACTGCTTTATTGTCAAGATTGATGAAAACATCTTTATACTTAAAATCTTTTGGTATGTAAAGGGAATCTATAAGTTTTATTTTTCCTTCTTTTGTAAGCATAATATTGTTTCCACCCAATAAATCGCCGTGTATGTAACCGTTTCCGTGCAATGTTTCTACAGTATCTTCAAGTTGCTGCTTTACACTGTAAAAAAACTTTTCATCACTGCCCCTTATTTTGTAGAGAGAGTTCATAAGCATGTCTCCATCTATCTTTTCCAGAACATAGGCTTTTTTGCCATCGACTTCTTCAAGCGCAAGTGGCTTAACGATGTTATCTGGAGCCAGATTGTATTCTCTTTTCATCATCTTAAACCGTTCCTTTGGGCTGTATTTTGCCTTAAGATAATTTCCTGCCTTTTTGTCCAGGCCTAGCTGTTCAATTACAAAAAGCTCTGTATCTAAACCTGTTTCAGGTTTTACGAACACATCTGAAAGAGCTTCTTCAAGTTTTTTGTACATAGCTAATTATGAAATTAACTAGTATAAATATTTTACTATTCTACCATAATAAAAATAAAATACCCTTATATTAAACATTTTCTAATTGAAAATCTATTGTTATCAGGTAGTTTAAAACGGTAAAAAGTAAAAACGATCTATTCCTCTCTCCATCTGGAACGTTTTACAGCAAATACTATCAAAGCAATGGAAACTGCAATAAGAACTGTCCATGAAATTAATATAAAAGAACTGGAGAACTTAACAAAACCTATGCTGCTCTGTGCTATTATTGCAGAAAATGTGGTTGGAGAGATGTAAGCAAGGTACCTAAAAGGCAGTGGTATGTATGTAACAGGGTAGTAAACCGGCGGCAGAGTAGACAGAACCATAGAAATAAGTCCCATAAACGCCCAGCCCTCTATAACATCCCTGCTTATTGTTGAGATGAAAAAACCCAGAGAAATGGAAAACATAAAGGTAAGAAGCATAACCGCTGTAACAGTCAAAGCAGCTATTGCTGAAATATGGATAAATATGACTGCTAAAACCGAAAGAACTATTAAATCTGGTATTGAAAAAACTAACTCAGACAATGCTATCCCCGCAACATAAATTGCCGGAGAAACGGGAGAGCTGACAAGCATATCCTGCAGTTTCATGTCATTCCTTAGATGCGTAAGGTCACCCTGAATAGATATGCCGTTATTTACCATTACCAAAATAAATCCGCCAAGTATGCCGACATTAAGCAGTGTTCCGTGGCTTACAAAAAATATTATTATAAGTAAACCGAAAGGAGCAAGTATTGTATTCACAAGCATAACCGGAAAGTTTTTCATTGCATAAATCGCATTAGCCATCACTGAAGCGGAAAGCTGGCTGAACTTACTGGTTTTCATTTTTCTTCCTCCTTATTTATATCGCCCACAAGCATGTAAAATATGTCTTCCAAAGAAGTAGGATTTATGGAAAATTTTACTTTTGTCTTTATCAGCTTTTTAGCAAGATTATTTGCAGTAATTTCATCGGAGAAAACCTGAAAAGTACCGTCGTTTTTCTTTACAACTTTTCCATTTAATCTGATCTTTTTACTTAAACCGTTAAATATTTTTATTGCATACGGATAGCCAATGGCATTTCTTATATCGTTTATAGTACCTGCTTTTACAAGTTTTCCTTTGTTCAGTATGATTATATAGTCAGACAATTCTTCTGCCTCCTCAAGATAATGTGTTGTCAATATGATAAGATGCTCTTTTTTTAACTGGTTGAGGACATCCCAAAGCTCTTTTCTTGATATAGGATCCAAACCTGTTGTGGGCTCATCTAAAAAGATTATTTTTGCATCGGATGAAATCACTAAAGCGACCAAAACTTTTCGTTTTGTGCCACCCGATAGTTTTCTGGGCAATTTATCGGCATATTTTTCCAGTTTAAATCTGGATATAACTGCATTTGTCCTTTCTTTTGCTTCTTTAAAACTTAGACCTCTCCATAGGAGATAAGCGTATATGTTTTCTCTTGCTGTCATCCAGGGTATAAGCTCTGCTTCTTGTGGTATTACTGCTATTCTGTCTCTTATTTCTTTTGGATTTTTCACAACATCAATTCCGTCTAAGTACACTCTTCCTGCAGAGGGAAGCAATTCAGTAGAAACTATCCTTATAAAAGTAGTTTTGCCCGCCCCGTTCCTGCCTATTAATGTAAATATCCCATTTATATCCAAATCCAAAGACACATTTTTTAAGGCAGATGAACTCTTTCTTTTCTTATCCTTATAGCTCTTGCTTAAGTGTCTTATGATTAGCTTTACCATACCCGTAAATGGTTTTTTTAAGTATTAAATTATATCCTAAATAAACATAATTTTATTACATATTAATTTTACAAAAACATGATAAAATAATGGAGATAAAGGCCGTTAACCTTACGAAGAGCTTTAAAAACAACCTTGCATTGGATTCAATAAGCTTTGACATAAAAGGCAGGGGAATAATAGGTTATCTTGGCCCTAATGGTGCTGGAAAAACAACTACCTTTAAGATACTTTCAAACTTAGCAAGAGCTGATTCTGGAGAAGCATTTATCAACGGAATAAACATAAAAAACTATAAAACTGCATTGAAAAACATTGCAGCATTGGTTGACGAACCGGAACCATATGATGAAATGACAATACGTGAGTTCCTTGAATTTATCGGAAAGATAAGAGAAATGGATAAACTACTGATTGAAAACAGGATAAAGGAGCTTGGAAAGGAATTAAACCTAGAAGATCTAAATAAAAAATGCGGCCAGCTTTCTAAAGGAAACCGGCAAAGGGTAGTGATAGCAGCGGTACTTCTGCCTGACACGGGTATTTTGCTGCTAGATGAACCAACGAGCGGGTTAGATCCGGCGGAAGCATATGACATAAAAAAACTACTTAAAAAGCTAAAGAAAACAAAACTGATAATATTAAGCTCTCATTTGCTGGATGAAATAAAGGAACTATGCGATTATGTTATACTATTGGATAAAGGAAAAATAATCGCGCAGGGATCAGTAAAGAGCATAATAAAGAAATTCGGCAGCGGAAAAGGGGAGAAAGGCCTTGAAAAGGCGTATATAAATTTGGTGCGTGGCAAAACATGAAAAACAGGGCCTTTTATGCGTTTTTTAATGCAGAGTTAAAGATGGCAAAAAGCCAGATCATAGCTTTTTCCTTCCTTTCATTTATAATAGTGGTATTAACAGGCATGCTTTCAATAAAGGCACTGTTCAACAGCACGGATTTCTTTGAAAGCATCGGTTTAGTGATATGGCTTATGATAGGAATTGCCGCAACTAACGTAGCAGCGGGCATAGGCGTAATAGACTTCAATAAAAGAGCAGGTTTGCTTGTTCTATCGCAGCCGGTAGACAGGAAATTAATCTTTTTATCAAGGCTTTTTGCTGCTTTTTTGATAATTTTACTTCCTATAACAGTGCTTTATATCTCCGGGTTCGCAATGAGTCTATTGCTTTACAAAGTAAGCATACCTAACATCTTTTTATCATATGCATTATCTGTTCTATACGCTTTTTCATTCACGGCAATGGTTTCGGGAATAAGTGCAATGTCCAGGGAGAAAAGCACGCCCATAAGCTTCGGTTTGACATTTGCTTTCCTTGCAGTTTTTGTCTTCGCAATATTCAGCAAGTTCATTGGAATGCAGCCATGGTTCTTTTTGCCCTACGGCGGATTGATAATAAGCAGCGTGATGGCGGCCCCTTATCTAATGCACATTAATCCAGGAAACTATTTTTTCTACTATATGCCATATCTGAATGAAGCATTGCTGATAATGCTTTTATACTTACTAATATTCGCAGCACTCGGCATATTCTACTACTCCCGAAGAGAGCTATGAAATTCTTTGAATAATCTTATAAAATGACTTAGACTTCTTACTTTGTTTTCTCCAGCCGCTTTCGCAACTCTATTTCTTACAGCAAGATCGAATGAATCAAGCTTCATATCGGCTATTAAACCTATCTCTGCATCGATTTCATCCAGCTTCCTAAATGAACTGAAAAGGTTTCTAGCGATTTCGCTTGGCTTATTTTTACTGCCTAGGATTATTTTTTCATTTCCGTTTACCTTTTTACTGTATTCTGAGGGTATCAAAGCAGCAAACTTAACATTTTTTGATTCAAGAAACCTGCTTGCAGATATAAGTTCCCGAATGTTATTAAACAGAAAAAGCGGCTTTTTTGGAGAATAATGCCTGTATTTCATGCCGGGCGATAGTACTCTGCCCTTTTTTACAGTTTTATTTATTTTACCGGACACATATATTTTTCCTAAGAACTTTTCCAGTTCGGATACATCATAAGAACCTGGTCTAAGCAGCCTATAAGGTTTCTTGCTTATATCTATAACTGTAGATTCAAGCCCAAATGCTGATTTACCGCCATCAATTATAACTGCAACCTTTCCAAAGAAATCTGCAATTGCATGCTTTGCTTCGGTTGCACTTGGAAAGGTAGAGATATTTGCACTGGGTGCAGCTATCGGAGCATTGCTTTCTTTTATCAATTCAAGTGCAATCTTATTTCTGGGCATCCTTACTGCTACAGTATTTAAACCTGCTGTAACCGTTTTTGGCAGACCCCTGCTTTTAAAGATAAAGGTCACAGGGCCGGGCCAAAGCCTCTTTAAAATTACCATTATATTATCGGGGATAACTGCCACTTCCTTCAGCTGATCAAAGCTGCAGACATGCACGATTAGAGGGTTATCTGCTGCCCTATTTTTTACTTTAAATATTTCTTTGCATGCCTTTTCATTGAAAGCATTTGCTCCTATTCCATAAACTGTTTCCGTTGGAAAAACCACAAGTTTTCCGTTTTTAATCTGATTTGCAGCGTATTTTATTCCTTTTTTATCAATTCTCTTCTCAGACATCTTTATTATCCTTGTCATACATTAATTTTCCACTTTCTGAAATTAATATTATTTAATACCAATAAAACAAGTATAAGCAGGGCTATAAAAACAAATGTAAGCTTAAAGCCTACATTATCTATTGAAAAGCCTGACAATGTCGGCAAAAGCACACCGACTGCCATCATTATTGCAAAGAAGTAGCTGTTTGCAGCATTTCTGAATTTGTCTTTAAATGATCTGCCTATGGTAATTATTGAAATAGGGTATGCGAACCCATGTGGTATACCCAAAAGCATAAATGAAACTATGAATATTTCCAGATTCTTTGACAATATCATTACTGTTATGCCTATGAACGTTAAGATTATAGTTCCGTTCATAACAAATTTTATGTTGTGAGGAGGCTTAACCGACAGGTATATCCTGGATAAAAAGGATGTAAGGAAAAACAATGAAAACACTAATGTAACAAGGGAGAATGAGATATTAAAAGTATCCTTTTCGTATATCCCTGCAAATGCTATCAAAACCGCAAAAGGTATGTTATATGCCATTATATTGAAAACTGCTGAACGGAAACCGTAGTTTGAGAATACTTTAATCTTGACTTTTTTCTTCTTTTCAACCGGAAACTTCATAAAGGGAGAAAGAACAAATGAAACAAAACCAAATGAAGCAAATATAAGAAAAGCCTCCCTTATGTCTACAAATTTAAGAAGCTCTGATTCTATTAACGGCCCAATTATAAGACTAAAACTCAACACAACTGTATAAATAGCGAGTATCCTGTCTCTTGTCTTTGAATCATTGAAAAGGCCCGCAGCAGTTATTATATTCGGCATTATAAAACCCAGGAGAACTCCCATCACTGCAGCCAATACCCAGATACTATAAAAATTGGAAATCCATATACCTAAAAATACAAGCAGGTAAATAAAATTAGAAGCTATAAACGCTATGCGCCTTTTATCTGCTGATAATTTAGCATTTAAAAGAGCAGTTGTCAGGAAAGTAGTGAAAGACAATAAAGCCGCTATTAAACCGACTTCTGTTTCTGAAAATCCAAAGTAATACTTAACAAGCAATGGAACAGAGGTTGTAAGCATGTTGTTGCTTGCACGTATTGAAAAGGTTATTATCATTATAGTTAAAACTATGCGAATAAACGAAACGCCTGAACTGCTAACTTTATTCTTTATCATGGACTTTACTTGTATTTTATCTTCATTATCTTGAATAAGCCTTTCCAGCGGTATAAAACAAGCCATCCAAATGCCAGATATACTATTCCTATCAGGCTTGCCCCGTTAGGGCCGAAATACCTTGTTAAAAAGACTAATATGAGGATAAAACCAACTAAAAAATAAAGTATGACTACGGAAAAGAATATCTTCTTCTTTCTACTGCTTAATTCTCCAACTATCATTAATAATTTATAATCCAGTCAGTTATATCATTTTAATTATATGGAAAACTATTTATATTATAACTAATCACTATTTTAAAATGAACAATTATATAAAAAACCTTGGAAAATACTCAAAAAAGGAAGACTTCTTTGAAGGACAGTGGTACGGCTTCAAGGATCCATTTGAAAAAGCACTTTCAAGTAATAGCAGTGAAAATGGCATGTTGATCTGGCTAAAAGCAATAGCAAAATATCATATAAACGAAAGCACGGGTTCAAGGTACTGGACAGAAAAAGCAAAGTCAAACGGTATAACCTACGAAAAAATAGACAATGCTAAAGACTTAGATTCACTTGTTTCATTGCTAGGAAACTCTGATTCCAGCCTTTTAAAGAAAGAGAACGGCTACAAAGATTATTACATGCCAAAAAATTTCAAACTTGAGGACATGTTCAAAAGCTCCTCATCAGGCACTACAGGGCCGGCAAAGACTGTTTATCACACCCCTCAGTCTTTGTCTATTTCTGCAGTCAATGAATACACGGGAATAAAGGCGCAGTACCCCGTAAAAGATCTAAAAAACAAAAAGTTAGTGGCTGCTGGGCCTATTGGTGCTTATCAGGAAGAACACAAGAAACTTGCAGAGCTTCTTGGGATGGAATATATAGGAAATGAATTTGAAACAAAGGGATTAAAGCTTTTAAGTCCGGAGCAGATGATGGAAGCAATGAAGCCAGTGATGGAAAAAGAGATATACACGTTGAAGCAAGGTAACGTCGGAATAGCAACTGCTGCAATGGAAATGCTTTCAATGATGCCAAAAGAAGTATTTTATGGTACAGATATAATAAAGGTATCGGGAACGCAGATAAATACAGATATGTTAAAAAAGATGGAGAACAGACTCGGTAAAAAACTCATACCGATGTATGGCCACTATGCCGGAAAGTCTTCAATAGGCTTTAAAGACGGTGTAAGTATAGTTCATTTAGGCGGCGGAAAGATATATTTCAGCAGTGACATAGCTTATTTCCCACCATTTCCAGTCACATATATTTATATGAATTACCAAGAGAGAACTACTGCATATGGAGAAAAAGTACCAACAAAGATGATAGTTGCCGAGCCTGAACTTTTGCTAATAAATGATGAAGACTACGCAGTAAAAACAAAATCAATGAAAACAACAAAAGCTTTCAAAAAGATAGACGGAATTTCCAATCTTTCAAGATCTTTAAATTAATAGTGTTCTATCCCCCTTTTATCTATAATCTTAGGGCTTTTAATTCTCTTGGGATCATAAAAAGGAATTTTGTCCTTATCTACTAGCTCAACTTCAAGTGAAGCCAATTTTTTGTCCAGTACATACTTTAGTTCCATCTCTTTTTTGGATAATTTATCTAAGATTAGGTTAACTACCTCCTCTTTACTGCCTTTAAATTCATTTTTATAAAAGTAAAAAGTCAGCTTATCCAAGCCATTTTCTCTAGTTATCTCAGTGTATCCTTCTCCTAGATTTAATTTTCTTGATGCAAAGGCAAGAACGTCATCTATTATTATATCATCCAATTTTGATACGCTGAAATTGACAAGCTTATTTGTCCTGCCGAGAAATTCAAGATACATATAATCCTTGTCTATGCCTATAAACCTGACTTTCTCCTTTGTATTATAATTTATTAAAGGCACGTGATCATAGCCATTTAATCCCTTGCTTATCAAAAGCAATTCGCCTTCAAGCCCCTTGAGTTTATTATCAGAGGGATAATAAACCTTTCCATCGGAGTAAATACCAAATTCATTGTTATACCTAGAAAGTTTAAATACAGAAATGTCCGGAATACCTTCGCTCTTCAACAGTTCTTCCGAATAAAATTTGCCACCACAAACCCGCTCAGTAGATGCAAGTATGTCTATTACGCCCCTTACTGGTATCAAAGAATAAAGAAGCTTGCATCTTTCAAGATTTAGAGGCTCTCCGCCTACTGAGATGTATATTTCATTTTTACGCGCTATGTAATTTAATTCTTCTCTTGATTTTTCATCTAAGTTATATATTTCTCTAAACAAAATTGATAGCAAGCTGGATATAAGAATCTTTTTATTAATGTTTGGATGCGAATCTATTATGTAATTTGACTTTTTCAAAAGATCTAAAAGCGTTTGGCCTGGCCCGGGATTTAATTCTATTGATTTCCCAATCTCGGATATATATGACATGGTTATTCCACTTATAGCAGGCCTGGGTGGAGCAATATTTATAGTTATATAAGGAATTTCTCCAAGTAATCCCTTATAAAATCCTATAAAAGTCTGACCAAAAACATTCATATCACCATAAGTTACAGGTATAACTTTAGGTTTTCCAGTCGAACCTGAAGTTTGAAGTAAAGACACATTAGTACGCATGTCAGGTATAAATTTATAGAAGTTATCAATGAATAGTTCACCTGAAATTACAGGAATATCCCTAATTACACCTCCTAAATTCTTTGAAGTCAAATTTTTCAGGGGTTTATATGAATCCGACTTATAAAAATCTATATTATTTAATGCATATTCAAAAACAGACTTAACATTGGGCTTTGCTGTCATAATTGAACTTCAGATATAAATTTACATTCTGGGTCTCCCTTTGCCTTGCAGTATATCTCCTTTGTTGAATATTTTTTATCCATTAAACTAGTAAACATCGCGCTTAAACTACCCGCTGAGAAAAAGCACACTGGTTTCTCAGACTTACCAAATATCTCTAAATATGCTTCTGCCATTGGAGAAGGATTAATTGTGGTTACAATTTTATCTTTATCAAAACTAAAAACGAATTTTCCAAGGCCGGATGTTGCAACAACGTTTGATACCAAATCAAGAATTTTATTGATATCATTATTAAATCTATTTTTATAATCGCTTATTATGCCACTTATGCTAATTGAACCGGCATTGTATGCTTCATTTTCATCGTATTTTATGAGTTTACCAATTAAAGACGCAAATATACTCATATTTATAAGCACACCTGGCCTATTCATTAACAGTAATCTATTATTCTCAAACCTTATGTTTTTGGTCAAGAGCATCTCATTTAAGAAATTATTTGGGGCTGTATCACTTGACATATATGCCTCCCTTGTCTATTCTCATAGGGAGCATTGATCTATCATTATTCGTCCTTCTCATTTTTATTATCTGCATACTTCTATCGAAATCGCCACCCAAACCAGTGTAGAAAAGATTTATAACTGCGTCAGAAAGATACTCTCCGCTGAAATAAAGTGTGTCATTATCCGAAACCTGTGGCTGCTCGTCAGTAACTATTGCAGTTACCTTGAACTTTTTAAGTTCGGTAACTAAATCAAGCATGAATTTCCTGAATTTGCCTCTATCCTCCATATACATTGAAATAGCAGACAAAGAATCAATTACAACCCTGGAAACCTTATTTTCATGGATCACGTCAAGCACTCCCAAATATTCAAAATTTATAGGGGAGTTGAATGAAATGAGTAATTTTTTCTTAGAAACGAAATCTCTTATATCATTTAATCCGATGGCTTCCATATCACTTATTAGATCATCGACGTTTTCTTCAAATGATACTAGCAAACAGGTTTCTCCGTTCTTCAAACCCTCATATAAAAATGACATCCCAAGAAGAGACTTTCCAGAACCTGGCCCCCCCAATACGCTTATTACAGAACCGATTTCAAATCCGCCATCTATCTTTTGGTCTAGGCCGTGTATACCACTGGGTATTCTTTTTATTCCTGCCATATTAATTTCTATACATAATATAGAAAGACTTATTTAATAAACTTTTGTATTTAGCTTTTGGAATAAATTAGTTATTCTTCTGTGTTTTTTCTTCTTTTTGATCTTCTTTATCAGGCAGATTCTTTACATTGCTCTTTTCAAACAGATCTTTTATTCCTTCAACCCCTACAGGCGTAGGTATACTAAATCCTTTACTGTCAGTCGGGATAAATATCATAAGATTCTTGCCACTTAGACTTATTTCATACATCATATTAAGCGATCTCAGCTGCATTGCAAACAAATCTTTTTTGTATTTTGAACTTGCTTCTATAATTTTATCCGCAGCAAGAGACTCGCTCTCCGCCAGTTTAACCCTTGCCTGCTTTTCCCTGTCTGCTACAGCAACCCTTGCCATTGCATCCTGTAAATCCGGGGGTATGCTTACATCCCTTATTTCAACAGATATTGCCTCTATTCCCCAGTCTGATACCCTGTCCTGTATCAAATTCTTTACGTCCTTGCCTATTACGTCCCTGCCAGCCAACATTTCCGACAATTCAGTTTTACCGATTATATCCCTCAAAGCTGTCTGCGCTGCCAGCTGAACAGAATCTCTATAAATTTGAACGTTCAAAACAGCATTCTCTGAGTTAAGGACTTTCCAGAAAAGAAGGGCGTCAACATCTACAGGAACATTGTCCTTTGTAAGCGTTTTCTCTGCTTTGAAAATAGTATTAATTACCCTCAAATCCAATGTAATCGGAGTAGTCTGTACGAAGGGTATCAAAATGTGTATGCCAGGTCCCATTATACCTACATACTTTCCAAATGAGAGAACTGCCTTCCTATTCCATTGGTTTACTACCCTTATCGCAGCAACTAAAAACACAATGAAAAATAATACCCCTATGCCTATACCTGCATACAGATTAACAATGGAAATCAGATAGCCTATAACTGCAGGTATAAAAATAACAAAAAGTATTCCAAGTGCATCTCCATTAAAATTTTTCATCTCTGTAGCCATAACCATTAAACAGAATATAGAGTTAAATAGTTTCTATTAAGAATTAAAGTAATAAATAGCACAGATTATTACAATTATCATGAAAGGACTTTTTCCTTTAAATATAAAGATAGGCCAGATACAGGGAGTTATCTCCATACTAAAAGAATATAACGGACAGATTTCCCTGCAGGAACTTTCTGATGAGGCATTAGAGCAGGCTGATGACCTTGTCAATGTACTTCAGGCCTGTAAACTGCTTGGATTTATAAAAATAAACAACGGAAATATAAAACTGAATAAAAAAATTGAAGATAAGAACTCTCATGAAATAAACCTGGAAATAAAAAGGAATTTACTGAAAATAGAGCCGTTTTTGGAAATAAAAAGGGTAATAAGAAAAAACAAGAAGATAACAACTACTGAGTTATTCCAGGATCTGATAAAAAAAGGAGTTATAACATACAGAAACAATTTATCAGGTATAGAAGCATTCAAAAGAGACCTGCTTGTCATAGGTATAAGGCTTGAAATACTTGCATATGAACATGAGAACGACATTTGGAAAATAAATAACAAATGAGATTCACTCGGCAAAAATTGAATATATTTCATTTACCTTCTTTCTGAATTCCCTGCTTCCTCTATCTCTAGGCCGTTTTATATCAACATTCAGCATCTTCTTTACAACTGCGGGTTTATTTGACAATACAACTATTTTATCTGACATCTCCACTGCTTCCTCTATATTATGTGAAACCATTACAATTACTTTAGGCAAAGTCTTCCTGTCCTTTAAAACCTCTATAACGGTTTTACGAAGGCTGTTAGCAGTAAGCTCATCCAGTGAGCTGAATGGCTCATCCATTAAAAGCAAAGTAGGATTTGATACCAGTGCTCGCGCAAGTCCTACTCTCTGCTTCATCCCGCCACTTAAAAGATTCGGGTAAGCATCCTCAAAACCTTTCAGCTCCAGTTTATAAAGCATTTCCAATGCGGTTTTTTCTCTTTCGGCTTCTGTTATCGGCTTTGAAGCCAGCCCTATCTTCACGTTTTCAAGGTTTGAAAGCCACGGCAAGAGCGCAAAATCCTGAAAAACAAATGAAATATCGGTTGAAGGACCGTCTATTTTCTTTCCAGCCAGTACTATACTTCCGCTATCTGCCTTTATTAAGCCTGCTATTATCCTAAGAAGGGTACTCTTTCCGCAGCCAGAAGGTCCTATTATGGAAACAAATTCTAATTCATTTGCTGAAAAGGATATTCCATCTAATACCGTTAATCCGCTTTTAGGGTATGCAAAATTTATTTTTTCAACGTTTAGGAATGCCATAACTAAGAATAAACTGAATTTACTCTGTTATATAACCTGCGCCATACAAAATAGTTTATAATAATTATCATTGCCACCATATTGGCAAGAAGGACACCCATCAAAAGAAGGTTATTATTGGCTAATGCAACGTTTAATGCCTTGCCTATCCCTATAGACACTGAAGTTATAAGTTTACCGCTGCCTGCTGAAAAGTATTCCGCAACTATACTTGCATTCCACTCTGCAGCGATACCTGTTACCGCACCGGTTATTACTCCAGGCATTATAGCCTTTAGATATATCTTTTTCCATGCAATTATTCCATCAAGATGAAAGATTTTCTTCACTTCATCTATGCTTTCTGGCAGGTATTTTGTAGTGGCTACTATACTAAAAATTACATACCATAAGCCGCTTAAAAAGTAGATTATAAATGCTAACAATTCAGAGTTCCCATAAACAAGTTCGGCTATTGCAGGCAGTAATATGGTAGCGGGTATTGAAGCAAATATCTGAAACAAAAGCAGATATCTTTTTGTCTTGTTTGAAAGGAACACTACGTATATGCTTAGTGGAATTGAGACTGCAATTATTGCAAGGAAGGCACCCCAGACCCTTAGAAATGAAAAGGCCAGCGACAAAAGGGAATATCCTTCGTATCCGATAAGTTTGCTTAACAGTTGCAGATTTACAAAAGGGATTACTTTGTAGATTATAAAACCAAAAAGCGCTGCAAGCAATACATAAAAAATAAAATTAGCATATACAGTTAACTTATGCCTGCCTTTTCCACTAAGTTTTATCCCTTTATCCCTGAAATAATTAAATGTAAACTTATCCCTTTTTCTTTTCTTGTAGTCCTTTAAGTAATACCTGTTCGCAAACCTGTCAAACCTTTCAAAGAACAATAAACGGGTTGCTATCACAAATAAAACGAATATTATTATAGAATAAAGATAAAGATAAAAGTTACCGGTTGCAGCCGCCTTTACAAATTCAACCCCTATACCATGTTTTACTGCGTAGTTCTTTGTGCCTACTGAGAATATTTCGCTTGTAACCAAGTAAAAAAGCCCGATCGCCCAGGATAAACTCATCTGCTCGGACATTCTAGGAAGCGATGCAGGAATGAATATTTTCTTAAGCCGCTGATAAAAATTAAGTCTGTATATTTTTGCCATATCCAAATACTCGGAAGGCAGGGATATTATTGCCTGATAAACGCCAAATATGATGTTCCAGAGCATGCTTGTTATTATCAAAAATATAACTGCAGCATTTATTCCTATCGAGCCGGGAAAATAAAATACAAAAAGATATATAGCAAACGGAAAGAACGCAAGTATTGGCAGGGTCTGCAGTATATCTACAACAGGCATTAGAACCCTGTTCAATTTCTTTGACCTTGCCACAGCTATGCCGGTAAACAAGGCTATTACCATTGAAATCGACAAAGCTATCAACATCCTTGTCCAAGAATATACAGTATCCAGTATAACTGAAAAAACCAGCTGTAACATATAAGAATATGTTGCCCTGGATTAAATTACTTTTATTTTGTTAAGCTTTTCTTTCTAAGTATAAGAGGGCCGTTGTCTATCCAGTATTTTACACCATTAGCTGAAATTAAATAATTTTCATTTTTATTTAGATATTCCACAACATTTGAGATAGGATCCAGTAAAATTCTTTCGCCTTTTCTGTTTCGCAGCTCTACCCAGCAGTGTTCCGCCTTTTCTCCTTCTCTTTCAACCCAGCCCATAGTATAGAAGGCCTTTAAACCAGTTCTTGTTTTTTCTCTATTAAGCAAAACACTTAATGTAACAGCAAATTCATGGCAGAGAAACGGCCCATGAATCAATGAACCATCTAAGGATATTGCTTCACCCTTACGCTGATTGTTACCTTCCAGATACAGTAAATCAGAATTTGTCATTATCCCCTTGTCTTTACTATAACTGTCAGTATATTCCATCATTCTATAATATAGCTGAATGTACAGTGAATTTGCTATTGCTAAGGCCCTTTCTAATCCGTTTTTATCTCCGGCTGCAGACCTTGCAGAACTGTAAATTTCGTATAGACTAGAGGATTTACTCCAGGTTTTGTTTATGAATATGCCATAAATTTCTGACAAGAACTGATTTGTAGAATTAGTGTCATAGATTCTAGGGGATATCTCAGCGGTTAATCCGGCATTTAACACTATATCTCCATTTTTAATCTTGTTTGGATACTTTAACACGATTCCGTAGTCTTTTAATTCATTTAATTTAACTGCTTGATTGTATTTACTTTCTTTTAGAATGGCGAATAGATTTAAAGCCATTTATTTTATAGAAATCAAACAATATATAAATTTTATGATCAAACTTTATTTCCGAAATCTCTTATTTTATGGCCGTCAATATACGCTCTGTTGAATACAAGAATAGAAGATAGTGTAAAGACTATGCTCAATATGAAAGTAAATATATAGCCAAGATAAAAGGACAAAAAGCCAGAGGAAACTGCCCCTAAAACGCCGGATAAACCTATTATTGCAGACCACAGACCTATATAATGTGCTTCCATCTTGCCGGCTATATTGACATAGATTATAACTGAAGCAGAAATATTCCAAAGTGCATATCCCAAGCCTGCTACGAAATATGAGAAAAGGTTTAGATAAAGGACGGCAGTCAACGACAAAATAGAGATTATTGCAATGAAATAGCCAGCCGACCGTACAACAGTTGAAAGCCTATAATATCTTCTTAGTGTATTCTTTGCTTTTCCCCACATAAAAACCATATAAACAACGACTTGACCAAAGCCATTCAGCATGTTTATAAGAAATATATCCGAATAGGATATTTTATAGGAATAAAGAAATGGAATATAAGACGTGTTAAAAAGATAAATTCCAAAATTTACAAGAGCAATTGCAGCAAATATGGTCATTATCCTTACTGTCTTTTTTCTCTTCCTTATTTCCGCAAGCTCAATTATAAGGTGATGACCTGCGAGTATCTGTGGAAACTTGCTTAATACATTCAGCATTGGAAACATTCTGTGCAAATGCCTCTCCTTCTCTTCCTTAATCCGTTGTTTTTCTTCCTTTACGAATAAAACAGTAAATACCAAAGATGCTATATTGAATGCGAACAGTATCAGCAGATACCTTGCAATTACATCACTGAAAAGCAGCACCCCCGGTATATATCCTATAAGATTGCCTATTATGCTCATCAGACCATAGATTCCGTAATAAGACCTTAATACGGTCTTTTTCCTCCTGTTCATTATCAGCATATTTATGGCTGGAGAGGAAGCAGTCAGAATAAAGGCATAGGCAGCGTATATTATTACTGCAAGCAGTATGCTGTGCAATAGATACAAAAGTACTATTAAAGGGATAACCCCAATAACAGAAAGCATTATAAACAACTTTATCTTTCTAAGACGCTGTGTAAGCTCTCCCCAGAAAAGAGAAGCGGGTATAACCGCAAGCGAATAAGCAGTAGTAGCAAGACTTACATCAACTACATTTCCATGCAATTCTAATATATATAGTGGGATTATAACGCTGAAACCCGATGAAATAGCCGCAATCGGAAATATAATTGAAAGCCAATACTTATCCTTCTCCATATGATATCCAGAATTATACAGGTTTAGTTATTAAATTTTAACTTTTAAGGCAATGAAAAGGGCTGCTGCGTTTTTATCCTTTTTAAGCTTATTGAAACATAAGTAATTAAAGCAACATTCGTTCTAATATAATTATGTCTGACTTTCAGAATGAAGAAACGGCAGAACGTTTGGAAATTACTGCGAAGAAAGAAAGAATAGATACAATAAAGAGAGTCATTACAGAGGTAAAAAGACATTTTATACCCTTTAATGACTTGGTAAAAACGCCTGCGTCATTAAAATATCCTGATTATAATCTTATGTGGAATAGAGATTCTGCATATTCTTCGTATTATATTACAGAATTTATAAAAAACGCCAGATTATAATCTTATGTGGAATAGAGATTCTGCATATTCTTCGTATTATATTACAGAATTTATAAAAAACGCCAAAAAAAGCCATTTGTATGACTTATTAAATGAAGAGATTGGTGAATTAGATACTTTGAACGGAAAGCTTATAGCGACTTTGTGGGAAAATCTGGATTCTGAAATCAAAAAAATAAAAATGAATGGATATGAAATGGACATATCCAGGCTTGAATCTAAACTTGGTGATAACCATATACTGTCAAGATTTGACGTTGATGAAAACGGCGTAAAACGGACCGACAGGGATAAAGAAGAGGGAAAAACAACAAGAAGCTGGACAATGCAATACGATTCAGCTCCTCTAATAATTATGGCCACTGAAAAATACCTGCAGGAGCATGGAATAGACGAATTAAAAAACACGGATAAAAAAATTGTAAAGAATCTGGATTTTCTTGTAAACTACATGTACAACTTTCATAAGACACCGTGCGCAGATGCATGGGAGCAGTACTATTTCTATGACAGAGACAACACGCTGAATGGACAGAATTACGTTGGCAAAACCATTGATTCTTATACTGTGTCTTCTCTTTACAGGGGAATAAAAAGCGCAAAGGAGATAGCAAAAACACTGGACATTAAATTAACAGGCGTAAATGAATCAGAAATATCTGCTTTCCTGCTGGATAATTTCGCTGTAACAGATGAAAAGAGGGGCACTTTTCTTGCAAAATCTAAAATAGAATACGGTGAAACCATGCCGAGTATAGGAGCAGAAGAAATAGAGATATTCAGCACCTTTAAGCCGGATGGAGTGGAAAAATTGGAAGAAAACACGGTAAATACCATAGAAAATGAGCTTTTTCACGGAGATTACCTGCCGATAAGATATAGATTTTTCGGAAAATACCGCGGCATAATAGACACGTACTTTGGCAGAGGTTCCTGGTTCCATCTAGGACTGCAGTATTCTATGTACCTTATGAAAAAAGGCAAAAAAGAACAGGCGGAAAACATAATTAACTACATAGAAAGCAAGATAGAAAAAGATGGATCATTGCCTGAGCAGGAAGTTTATGATAGAAACAGAGTGAATGATGGAAATAAATTCTTTGAAAGAAATGGCAATTCGACCATAAAGTGTCTTCTTTGGGCAGAAACTGCCTATTTAGCTGCTGTTTCCAGCTTAATAAACTGATTTAAACAACAAAAAACAACTTATAATATATGATAAAAAGTCAAAAAATAGTAGTAGGTTTTGACGGTTCTAATTATTCAAAAAAAGCCGTTGAATACATTATCAATAACTTTGACAGAAATAGCACAATTTACCTTGTTTATGTAGAAGAAATGCTTGCGCCTTTATACCTTTCTAATCCCAGTCTTTTTATAGATGACAGCATAATTAAAAAAATCAGGGAAAAGACCAAAAAAGAACTTAAACATCAAGTGGATGTAATAAAAAAGAAGGGATTCAAAGTGCAGTATGAATACATAGAGGGTTACCCTCCTAATCAGATAATAAATGAAGCAAAGAAGAAAAATGCAGACATAATAGTGGTAGGAAGCCGCGGAATGGGGAAATGGAAAGGATCAGTCCTCGGCTCTGTAAGCCAGGCATTAACTGTGATTAGCAAGATCCCTTTACTGATAATAAAGTAATCTAAAGCAGATATTCCCAGAGATAGTAATCCTGCTTTCCCAGGTATCTTCTTAGCTTTCCAATTTTTCTAAATCCCGCTTTTTTAAGAAACTTTTTGGACTCTTTGTTTACACTTAGTGAAACGCACTGTATATTGTGTATCCCGTTTTTCTTGGCATAGTTAATAATGCTGAATATTAGCATTAGCCCTACACCCTGCCGTCTGTATTCTTTTCCAACTATTAGTTTGTCTATCCGGAGCAAACCCTCTGCATATAATTCAGATATGCATGCGCCAATTATTTTGCTATCCTTTAAACTAGCGGAAAAGACAGGATATCCCGTAAGGGGTATATTCTCTAGGGTATAGCGCTTCAAATCAAAGTTTTTGCTTTCCCCGTTTTCAAGTCTATCTTTTTTTATCCAATTTCTTATAAAATTTATCGTGCTCCTGCGCCTGTTCTCTGTTTTTTCCAGGTTTACTTTGAATACTATTCTTTCCTTAATTTTAAATTCCGTACAGTGTTAAATAGCTACTTACATTGAAACTAGTTATTATTTTAATTATACTGATAAACTTGCAATTATTTATAGTTTTTATTCCTTGTTGTTATCCCAGGATTTAACTATTGCAAATAGATTCATATTATTTTATTATTTATTAGTAATAATAAAGCTTTTATATAAGCAACTTTCATATAAACACATGGATTTAGTACAAAATTCAGATAGCAGAATGGAAAAAGCACTGCAGGATAGCTATGTAAAGAAAGAGAACTCTCTTTATAACCATCTCTATAAGTTTTTAAGGGGTGCAGAAAAGGCAGGATTCAGCTATACTGACATAGATACTAAAGAAAACAGAAAAGAAATATCGCTTATTTTTGGAAATTACAAGGGCAATAATGAATACTATCGAATAAATCTTTCAAACATCGTATATGGGGATGAAACAGAACACAGCATCAAAAGAACAATAAAAAGTGACAGTAACATTGAAAAACTGATAGGATATAATGAAACCGATGGAAAATACGATAAAACACAGATACTTTCAAGAGAAAATGAAGTAAGCGCGACACCTAGACAGTATACTAAGCTTTTTATGAGAGAATATAACCTTAATAAAGAAACTAGTCTACCAAAGATAAGAAACTATGATTTAAGTAAAGTACTTCTTTATTCTTTTGCAGCTGCCTATGGCGCAACTGCAATATCTGCAGTCGATAACACCTCTTTGGTAAATAATGCCTATTATGGTTTACTGCATTTAGGTATGCTATTCGCGCCATTTATACCATTGCAATTCAGTAAGAAAATGAGATCATTACCGCAGTTATTCAGTCTAGCGCTTGTTTCATGGGCGGCAAATAGCTTAGCTTATTACCCAATTGGAATGTTGATGGGCCACACTGCTGACAACCTGACAGGCATTATAAACTTTTACAAATTTCAAATAGGATTGAGAAACAGCAGCTATGTTGACAGATATGGGCCTATTAACTTGAAAATAAATTCTCAGGTAAAAGCCCTATCTTATGCCGGAAAGCTAGGGTTGGCAGGGGTTTTATCACAATTTGATAAGATTATTAACAAATTTAAAGGTGGAGAAAAGGAGGTAAAACATGGAAAGTAACTCGCATAAGCTGGAGGAATTGATAAGGCAGAATAATGATAAAAGAAAGTACATAGACGTTGCTTCTTTGCCGGGAAAATCCAAGATGAACAAAATAGGTTATCACTTTGTAGACGAAAAGGGGTATATAATAACAACTACAGCTTATCTATCATTATTCCATCCTGAAAGTGCCGATTTCGCACAATCTATGGTGGTTAAGAGAGATTTTGAATACGAATTCGAAAATCTTGAAAAAATAAACGGAATTATACCGGAAAATTCAGTAAAACCGATTGCCTTAGTATATGATAATTCGGTATCAAAAAACTACATATGCGGGTATCTTACGGAAACAAACGGCAAAATAACCAATATCAAGGATTATATAAACTTAAAAGAAGATAGGAATATGAATTTAAGTGCGAATGACATAATTGATATAGAAAACCAGCTTACAACCTTGGCAGACAAGCTTAAAACAGCTGATATGTATAACAAGTTACCTAAAGGTACATTCTCGATAAAGAACATATACATAACAGAAAAAAATAAGGTGATACTAATGAATATGAATTATTTAATAGATTTTTCAGATAAGAATCCTAAAGATCTGGACAGAGAACTTAAAAACACAATAAAATACCTTGACAAAGCAAAGGTTAAAAGACTACATTATATGCATGGTGGAAAAAACAACGCTACCCCTCATTATTAACTTTGTAAATTCTGCTTGTTTTAAGTGAAATCCTCTAAGATATTACGGAAGAGCTATATATTCTGAATCAGTGTTTTTAGGTAGCTAAATTCATATAAAAATTCTAGCTTTCCTTAATTAAATATAAAATTTAACCTTCAAGCGCAATGACTGCATCGTTTGGAGAAGAACATACTCCTCCACCAAGGCCTGTTGTTCCTGAAACTGAATATATGCCGACAGGCAGGTTTATGTTACTTGCAGCTAAGGTTATACACTGAGTAGTACTTCCAGAGGATATGCTTGCGCCTGTTAAGGTATTTGTTAAATCATATGATGCGTAGCCTGGCGAGCCTGCTGCCAAGTAGATATCTGCATTGCCACCTGACCAAGTAACTGAAAAACCATATTTCTGACTACTGCTACCGGTAATTTCTGCGTATCCCACAGGAGTTATACTCCCAAAACTTGTAGATGGCATTGAACCGCTTGGAGGATACTCTCTTGCAAACATCCAATTAAAATCTTCCCTATATGCATATGCACTTCCAAGAGTATTCCAGGACATAAGAGTTATATATAAATTACTACCAGAAAATGTAAAACCACTATTTACACTTGCTGATTGACCAGTAGAACTATCTATATACGGGGGTAATAATCCAACATATGAACTATATGTACTGGAACCATCATATTTAGTCTCTGCGTATTGCCAGTCCCCTGAAACGGAGCCTTTTTCATTATTTCCATGCGAATAGGTACCACTTGCTCCGAAACCACATGAAGTGCCTGTTCTAACGTTATAACTACAGCTGGTAGTTAAATAACGGTCTGACATATAATCTTGGAAAAGTTGATAACAACCGCCATTACTACAGTCTACACTCTGCCCTCCTGATTGTGTTCCCATCCCCCATAATGGCGGAGAGTTAGATGCGGTGCAACTGGTATGAGTAGGGCCAACGCTGCAGCTAGGAGCGCCTGGCACAGCACTATAATTACCGATACCAGCTACACCATTATCGGATCCTTCTGCGTTAGTAATATTAAAATTTGTTTCTACTATGGTTGGCTTATTGGGTATGGGATCTGAAGTATATATTGTGTCAGCATAACCAGAGTACCCAATGGGGTACCAGGCTCCAGTGGTATAGATAGCATTTATTTTACCAGATGCAGAACCAGGATAGCTAACTGTCTGTTGCGATATGCTAGCATCAGCTTCTGAGGATGCAATACTAAAATCAGATGTACTTGTATCTCCATTTGCATAGGCAAGGAAAATATTTGCGCCGTTGTCATACTCACCGTAGGTACTAGACAGTTGAGGAGCTTCCCCTACCTGGCCGGAATACTGTGAAAAGAAATTTGTTGATGGAAAACCAAAGCCCATGTATATAACTGCAGAGGAATATGAACCTATAGAAAAAGGAAGCTTAAGCCAGTATATTGTGCTGCTATAAGTACTATTACCAAGTTCTAACCATGAAGGTATTACCTGCCCTGAAGATGTGAAGAAAAGAACATTCTGCATGTTATTACTTTCAAATTGGCCGTAATTACCTGCATTAAACTCTATTCTTTGCTGAAAACCGCTTGGAATTGACTGAGAATTCCCCGCATTGCTTATTGTTACAGGTATATAAAAGATTACTCCTGATGGAACAGAAGTCGGATACTGCTGGGAGTAATCTATACTACCGCTTGTACCTGCAAGAATTGAAGATGGAGAGTTGGACTGTGTGTACTTTTGACCTGATGCGGTCAGCAAATCCCCTGGAATGTATACGTTGTAAGTTCCTGGAATTGAACTTGCAGACAAAGAAGTTGAACTACCTGTAGGCTCGCCTGAACCCATTATTACTGCCCAGCTTGTCCCGCTGTTCAGACCGCTCTCAGTAAATGTAGTTACGCAGTCCCAGTAATTGACACTAAATATATTTGTACTCCCTTCCAAATATCCTACGCTTGTGGCATTATAATTGCATCCAAGGTTTTCTACATCTCCTTGAGTCACAGGTTCATCAGAAACCGTAGTTATTCCTGTAGTAGTTATTGGTATTGAATTTGTCACTGCAGTGTATGAAGACTGTTTTCCTGTGTAGGTTATCCTCCAGCTATAAGAATTATAAGAAGAAGGCAATCCTGAACTGAAGGTAGTTATACATGTCCATGGTGTAAACTGTACTGTATAGCCCATCTGCACCGAGGATAAAGCAGAATTGCAGTCAAGGTTGTCACTCACTGCACTTGAAGGATAACTTTCAACCGTAACTACATTATTTCTTTTGAAGATGGCATTGCTGCCTACGCTTACAAATGAGTCTGAAGATCCATTATAGGATGCATTCCATTTACCGCCCGACGGCAGAGCTGTTTCCGTGAAGGTTGTAGTACAACTCCATGGATTAAAATTATTTCCTGATGAGCCCTGTTCAGCTGCTATCGAATCTGTACAATTCAATTCATTCAAAGGATAGCCGGAAGATGATGCTATATAAGAAGACACTGCTGGTATATCTTTTTGTGATATTGTTATTATACTCCCAGTAGAAACTGCCGAAGTGGAAACGCCATCATAATCTGTTATATACCACTGCTGACCTGAAGGCAGACCTGTTTCACTGAAGGTTGTAGTACAGTTCCATGCACTGAA
>JAMCSP010000035.1 GCA_023378865.1 Candidatus Parvarchaeota archaeon
CCCATATTTTATCATCTCCTTTTTAATTTTTAAACAATGATTAATAGAATAGAAATAGTATATAAATCTTTATCTATTTAAAAGTAGGTATTTTAATTCTAAATAGGTAAAAAGGCAGCAATCATAACCTAAAAATTAAGTTTTATATTTAATATCTAATCCATTTATTATATGGGCCGTAAAGAAAAATTAATAAAAATACTTACAGACCTAAGCTCTTCCTTTGAAAAATCAAAGCTTTTAGAATACATGGATTTTAATCCAAAACGCTTTGTTTTTAAGCCAGAGAAAGAAAATTTGGATGGAAATATAGTTTACCATGCCTTAGCTTCTTATGATCCAGAAAAAGATAAATTCTATATACTTAAAGAATTATTCAATCCAGGGCCCTTAGATAATGAACAAAAAATACAAAACACAGAAAGCCAAAAAGCCCTCATAATGCATGAAGAAGTGCACAGGGCAGTAATAAAATCAGGTTTGCTGGATAACTACAGAAATGATCCTGTTATAAGTTCTACTTTTTACCTAGATAAATATCACAGTCTGCCGTTTGTTTTAGCGTCTCTTAAATTTAATGGAAGAATTTCAAATTACTCTTATTCCGGCAATGAGCTTGTAGATTTTACAGGCACTTTTAATTCATTCAACAAACTTGTTAATTACCTAAAGTCCCAAAATTCTTTCAGTATTGAAAAGGATCTATACCTCCTGGATTTAACAAATTTAAAAGAGCCTGCGAAGTATATAGCAGCAAAATTAAGTTCCGCAGGATTAACTTTTAGGGATGGAACAATGTTTGCAGTTAGTAATAAAGAAGCGCTTGTTTACTTTAAAAAGGAATTTTACACTACAGAGCTAAATGACTCTAAAAATAATGTCTCTATAAGTTACAAAAAATTGGATCACCATAAATGGAATACAACTGCAAAAAAATAAAATAAATTTAAAAATGTATTTAAAAGGGAGAAAAGTTTAATATATACAAGGTGTATAATTAATATGGTAGAAAAGAAAAAATTTCATTCTGTTTTGTCTTCGACTGCCGTTAAATTATCTGTATACTCTTCTTTCTTAGATTTTGGTTTAGCAATATCTGTATTTTTTCTGCAGAGGAAACTTCTCCCCGTTACGATTACTTCTTTTCTATTGAACTTATTCGACACAGCAATAGCATATTTAACATTTGCAATAATCGGCCTTTTCTTAGCGGCCATGGCCTTAAGATTTAGGGAGAGGGTGATAACCATAACACCGCATACTTATAAAGCGCAGCAGGTAAATGTAAGAAAGTTAAAGATTTCATTGCCCAAGGAAACCTTCAATGAAGATAGGGTTAGAACTGCCATTTTAAAAGTGAGACCAGAAGACGCAAATCAGCAGATACAAAGGATAGTAACCAAAAACAAGCAGGATTTTATAAAGTTCAACGGAATATGGTACAAAGTAGCGAAGGATAAATTCGATAAAGTAGCGAGGCCAGATTATTAGTTTTAAACAGATAGTAATTTAACTTTTAATAAATTCATAATTAAATGAAAGGACAAGGGCTTCCAATTTCAACATTAATTATAATAATATTGGGTCTGCTAATTTTAGTTTTAGTGGTAATATTTGTTATTTTGCCTATTTCAAGGACTTCAAGTTCAATAAAGCCTCCTGCTTCCAATGTCAGCGCATTTGAGTTTGAATGCAGTACCGATTGCAGTCTGGCAAATAGTCCAAATCCAGCAAGCACTTCCTTCTGTACTGCAACCATGCCCGGATACCCCTCTTTGCATTGCTATAGTCAAATACCAGGTACCAGTGCCTATTTCTATGACAGTGGCAGCTGCATTTACACAGATACATACGGTAAAAGCATAACAGCAGACAGCAGCGACTGCTGAGTTTGGTTTTTAAATATAACATCTAAATCCCTAGAAAACTATAAATTATAGGGAATTAAAACAATTATATGTTTACAGGTTGTAATGCAGGCTTTTCTTTTGATAAGAAAATAAAATATGTTTATTACTGGGGGCGTGCCTCTTAATCTGATATGGTCTCGGCTACATGGCTTGAGGGCTTTGATCCTTCTTACATATTTAAATCAAAACAAGACTTTAAAAATTGGCTTTTGTCCCATATTGATCTTACTTATTTACCAGCTTACCTGCCCGATAGTAAGTTAAAAGAATTCATAAAAAAAGCGATCGATTACGGTTTTAGCAGGGTTTGTATACCAATCACGGCCGTTTCTAAAGCGGAGAAATTTATAAATGAGATTGGCAAACTTGAATTGATAACTTTTATATCCTCTTTTCATGGTAATAGGAACACGATAGAAGAAAAAAAGCAGGCCTGTTCTTCAGCAATATCCTTTAAAACCAGTGAGATAGAGTTCAGTCCTAACTTGTCATTGCTTACAGATAATCCTGATTCATTTAAGGAAGAAATTAATTCTATCCTAGAAATAACAAAGCAGGCAAACAAGCAGTCAAAGGTCTACCTTGAAATAGACAAGTTGCCTGAGGACCTTATAGAAACTGCCATTAAATTGTCACAAGAGTGTCTTCCGGATTATATCAGTATTTTTATACGGTTATTGGAAGAAGAAACCTACGACGGGGAAAACCTAAACTTCTCAAAAGAATGGTTCGAAAAAATAGACAAAGCACTCGGGAAAGACAAGAAAACGAATCTGAAAGTATACGGCAGGATAGACAACTTTAACAATCTTCTGCCGATTCTTTATTTAGCAACGAAATATGGCTGGAACTTGGATAGCCTTAGGATAGGCACAGAATACGGGTTTGACATATTGGATGGATTAGATGTGTCTTGATTATGAAGGGCTTTAATTTATTTAGATTTAGCTAAGTTTTTATAGGTGTAACCTCTCCATAAGGTATGGGGTTACTGAAAATAGTGTTTTACGTGATAATTGCAATAATTGTATTTTCGTTGATTTCCACTTATATAATAAATATAAACGCACCCGAAGTTGCAAGTTTGATAGGCCAGTCTGTCACTTCTTTCTTTAAGGGAGCTAATTCCAACAATACAGTGGTTTCAAATAGAATTAATTTCTCTTATCCGGGAAACTGGCTTATTTTTTCTCCCTCTGTTGTAAATGGAGTTCCAATACTTTCGCAGAACAACAGTATCTCCAAAGGAATATCGAATGACCTTACAAATTCTTCAATATCAATAATACTACCAAACTCATATGTTTCAAATATTATCGGAGATATGCCGGGGGTGATATCAGGGGCATTGTCAAAGAACTTAAGCCTTGCAAATATTGGCAGGCTGATTAAAAATGTAAATTTGGTTCTAGTGTCCGATTTCAATGTTCCTGCTAATTTTTCAAATTCCACAAATATAAACGAAGTTAGCGCTTTTCTAAGCTCTTTCAAAATAAGCACGTTGAATTATTCAAACATTAATCTATCAGGCAAACCTGGGGTTGTCATAACAGACAGGGATATTAGAATACCTCAGATTGAAAATATTTCATTCAAATACGTAAAAGTTGCCATAGCAATTACTGGCAAAACAGTATGTATGGTTTTTGGGTTAGCATCTCAAAACAATTCAATAAGCACGGTTAATATGGCATTTAATAGAGTAACTGAAAGCATAAAGTGCAGTGAGCAGTAAAGCTCCTACAATTGTACAAATTATCTAAAAAAATTTGGAGCTAGAGGGATTTGCACCCTCACCGTCACGAGCTTCAGTCGTGTGCCCTCCTGTTGGGCGATAGCTCCAAGATTATGATTACTTAATTAATATTAATAATTATACTCACTCAAACGAAAATTTGCATACTTCATTATTAATAGCAGAGCATTCTTTTTCGTCTAATTTTAGCATTGTTCCAGTTAGTTTGTATGAAAGGCCAGAAAGCACGCTTCCTAAAAGAAAACATCTCTTTTCTATTGCATCGTCTACATGCAAAGCGTTGAATGAATTATATACGTCTACTTCTGATAGATAACCCAAATCTGTTTTTAATGTCTTTATCTTTCCAAATCCGCTTAGAATGGAGATTATGCTTAGATCATTTAAGCCGTATTTTTCCTTTATAACCTGCAGATTATATTGCTGATACAACTTAGCAAGTTCTTTTCCGGCCTGGTTTTCTATCCCATATACCCCCTGTCCGATTATCTTTCTTAGTTTACTGAATAGATAAGGGAAATAAACAACAGGTATTATTTCAGAGGGTATGGAATTCACAAAAATATCTGTTTCATCCCTAGTTATTTCTACCTTCCTCAAATTTTCACTTTTCTGATCGAATATCTGTGATGGTATGTATGAATATTCTCCTTTTTCATTCTTTACATCTACATTAAAGTAATCAGTATCTGAATCACCAGTGCTTCTACATTTCTCCTCGGTAACCTCAACATTTTTGTTAGTTATTATCCTGTAAATCCCGGTTAGAATACCAATGCTGTTAAAGCAGTATGGAGAATTTGATATAATGTTTAAAAACGAATTTGCACTTCCGTCTATGCTTATCTTGTATACATTTAAATCGCTTGATACTTTATTTATACGGCCGAGCCCAAGCCCTCTGAAAAGATCGAACGTTTCTATTTCCGTTTTTTCTTCTCCCCTAATCTTTAATGACTTCCTTTTTATCAAGTCCTGCAAAAAAGAATAAAAAACAGTGGAAGAAACTTCCTGGAATATACTCTTAGTTGCAAGCCCAAGTATCATATTAACAGAGTTTTGCAACGATTCTAAGCTACCTTTTGGCAGAACCAACACACGAATCTTATTTAACAGGTAAATCCCCTTCTCATCATCGTATTCTAGATCTATATCCATATAGTAGATAAATTAGCAAAATTTATATGCTTTTAAATCTTGTACTTAGGATGGATAGTTTAAAGTTTAAACTTAAAACAATAATTTACATGTTTGTTGTTTTATTAGCAGTTATAATAGTAGTAGTTTTATACCTGCTTTTCTTTGTAAATGGCTCAGCTACAAAAAGCGTAGGAAACAATTGGTTTAGCATAAATGGAGCTTCTCCAATAATAAATAACGGCAAATTATGGGTTAATTTTGCCGGCATAGAGGGCTGTGAATACTGTGCAATAGAGAGATATGCATTTTTCGATGCCTTAAGCAACTTTGGGAATTGGAGCTATTATGGAAAGGCTGTAACTCTTAATACTCTACCAGTAACAAACTATTCTCAGCTTCCTCAGGCAGATACTTTATTTTATCATGCATATGAAGGAGACTGGACGCTGGATTTCCTTAATCCGCATTTAGTTTATACCTCAAAATATGTCAATTTTACTTCCGAGGAGCTTTATAATGACCAGTACCCAAATCCTTCTCCGCTGCAGTCTTTCACCCCTATTGAAAATAAATACGCAACAAAATACGACTCACAAGGGGCGGTTCCTTTTTCCCTTATAGGAGGAACTTTCTTCGAGGTAGGAGCTGGCTCTAGCTTAGTGAGCAATGGAATTCCTATAATATTTGCTTCAAATGGCACAGGATACATGCCAAATTATATAATAAACCAATTTAACATTACCGGTTCTGCTATAAACAAAGGAATAACAGAAGAGGCTAATTATATAACGGCAATGATATGTAAAGACATAAATAACGCAGCCCCCGTATGTTCTTCTTCCCTACCATCAGTCTAATTGATTCTTATTTTTAGCAAGTTCTAAGATTTATATATAAGCAATGTTTTTAATTAAAATGTCATTAGCACCTGTAGCGTTTGCTATTTCGGCTTTTTCTGTTGCAGCTATAATATCCGGTATAAATTTAAAAGGATCAAGCAAAGACAAAACCACTGCAAAAACTCTTGGTGTAATAGTAACTTTAGCAGGACTTGCCATATTGATTTCTTCCCTGCTTCTTATAATAACTGCGCCTTATGGAACCGTTTATCCTGCAGCAAATGTAGAACTAATGTTTTCCCTTCTTATGCTGATATTCTCGTTCGTATGGATAACATTTGGAGTAACTCTTTTGTATAACTGGGATATGAAATTCATAGGGGATATGACTATGGTGCTTTTTGTATTTAATCTAATTGCCATTATTGCTTTATTTTTCTGGAATTCAGGTTATGCTGTTTACAGCCTTGCTGATTTCGTAATAGTGGAAATAACCTTAATTTCCTACTTATTTGATGAGGTAGGCTTCTTCGCGCTCACTCATGGCAAGATGAAAGCGGGTCTGCAATCTGGTTTTCTTATTGCATCCGGCGTTCTTTCAATATTGCTGGCGGTGACTGCAAGCGGGATAATCCCCTTGTAAATAGTATAGGAGGTGTTTTATATGGTTAGCGTTAAATGGTTGGGTCATGCTGCATGGCTTGTAAATTTCAATGACACAAAAGTAATAATTGATCCTTTTCTTACAAATAATCCAAAAGCAGCAATGAAGGCAGAAGATGTAAAAGTAGACATGGTTTTTGTTACTCATAACCATTTTGATCATTTAGGAGATGCATTTGAAATTGCAAAGAGAAACAATGCAAAGTTGGTAGGCAAGTTTGAGCTTTCTTTAGATGCTCAAAAAGCAGGGATACTAGAGGCAAATGCCATTGGAATGAACATAGGCAGTATGGTAAAATTAGGTTCCTTAGAGGTAGCAATGGTTCCGGCAATACACAGCGGAAACGAGGGAGGGTTTATTATAAAAGGAGATGGCAAGACTATATACCATGCAGGAGATACTGCTTTATTCAGCGACATGCAACTTATAAAAAAGCTTTATAAGCCAGATGTTGCAATGCTTCCGATAGGCGGGTTTTTCACAATGGGGCCAAAAGAAGCGGCAATTGCCGCCAAATATATAGGTGCAAAAATGGTTTTTCCCATGCATTATAACACCTTTCCTCCGATAGTGCAGGATGCAAATAAATTTGCTAAGATGGTAAAAGGTTCAAAGGTGATAGTACTGGATCCAGGTCAAGAAAAAACTATTTAAAGTTGTAGCTAAAATGTTCCTGCTTGAATTACTTATTTAAGCAGTAAATTCTACATAATGAAATGGATAATAACGAGACCGATCATTTTAGGTCGTCATTATCAAGTTTAATAATGTCTTCTAATTTTAAAGATTCCGGCAGCAGCGATCTGGAAAACAAAGTTCTTAAAGCCGTGTCAGATTTTGAACTAACAATAGGCAAAACCAAGTTTGAAAAACTTGCAGAGGTGTACAAAGAAAACAGCGGGTTTTTCAGCAATGCCTTTTCTTCCTATCTTTATTCTGTTACTAGGGAAATGAATAAATACAAAAGGTACGACGGAGATGAGGATAGATACAAATTAGTGCTATCCCAAGCATCACTTAAAATGCTGGAGAGAGAGCTTTACAAAGTAGATTATGACAGCAGTTCACCAATAAAATCACTTGATTATTCCAAAAAACGTGGGAAAAGATACTTGTATAAGACAGCTTTTAAAAGCCTTGAAAATGAAGGTTTTATACAGAAAGTCAGGGTTTGGCCATATATGGCGCTTTTGTCCCTAGCAATGTTAGGCACTATCCCTTTAATAAAAGAGGGGTTGAGAACTCCAAGCGTTTATGCAGCCGAGCTGGTAGGGATTACTGATATTCTATTAGCATTTAGTGGGGGCATACTTACTTACTTAATGGGTTATGAAAAAGGCAAGCGGCATAAATAACTAAATGGTTTCAAAATCTCTTAAAACTATAAATATATCTTTTATTCATTAAGTTTCATGAGTTCCTATAATAAGTACAAACTGGATAACGGACTAGAGGTTATACTAAGTCCGAATAACCATCTGCACAGCGTTTCTATAGCTGTGGGCCTTAATTACGGCCTTTTTTATGAAAGTAACAATACAGCAGGAGTTTCGCATCTTATAGAACACATGCTTTTTGAGGGCACAGATAAATTTGACAAGAAAACTTTGAAGGGGTTTCTAGATAATCAAACTACATACTGGAATGGGGAAACAGATGCAGAGGTAACTTCTTACAAATTCAAATTATTAAACCTGTCCAAACCACAGTATGTATTTGATATTATATCAGACATGCTTTTCAATTCAGTCTTTCCTGAAGAAAACCTAATAAAAGAAAAAAATGCAGTAGTAAACGAAGTACAGAGCAATTTTGGAGAAGAGCTTTCTATTGAAAGTGCAATTTCCAGGGCCTATCTTTTAAAGAAGCCTGTAACTACCTTTTTAGGAGGAGACCCCCGAAAAATCGAAGGGATGCCAAAAAATACGATACTAGATTTGTATTCAAAATACTATTCGCCCGGAAATACTGTTATGTCAATAGCGGGTAATTTTAACAGCAAAAACGTCATAAAAAGCATAGACAATGCGTTTGGGGATATCAAAAAAGATAACATAACCCCTGATTTGAGAATATACACGGGAAAAACAAAATACAAAAGTGTACACGTTAAAAGTTTTAATCCTTACCCCGGTCAGTCTTCTTTAATATTTGGAATGAAAATCCCCGGGGCAGAAGAACTTTACAGAAAATCAGAAAAAGGAAGGGCTGGCTTAAATTATATTCACAGTATTTTAGCAGATAGACTCATGGAAAGTCTGCGTGATAAAGCAGGTCTGGTATACCTGGCAGATGCAGAAATGGATATAAGCAGGCATACTGGTTATCTGGTTCTATACGCAAAGACAAAAACTAAGGATTTAGAAGAGAGCAAGAGACTGATTTTCAATGAGCTAGAAAAGATAATAACTGGCGATGTTATTGACAAAAATGTAAATAATTCCAAAATAAGCCTAAAGGCAAGCCTTGCGGATATATTTGATTCTACGCTAGATCACGCTACAGAAATGTTAAATTCTTCGCTAAAATATGGAAAGGATATAAATCAGCTTTACAAGGAAGAAATTAGTCTTACATTAGATGATGTGAGAGCGGCAGCGGCTTACCTTAAAACAGAGGGAAAAGATGATTCAATTCTCATAATATCAAATTAGTTTAAAACATATTTAAATAATAAATTCACTAAAATAAGGATGCTAGGAAAGAAAGTAAAAAATATAGAGATTAAAAAAGGAGAAAAGGTATCTGCCTTAATGAATGCATTTTCAGAGAGCGGAGGATTTACTGCAAAGAAATTAGCAGTTGCTTCTGATATCTTTAAAGAAATGGAAAAAGACAGTAAATGTGTTAAATTTCTTTCTTTTCCCGCCGATGTTATATCAACAGGTTTGAGAGGTGTGATAGTAGACTTAGTAAAAAACAAGCTTGTAGATGTAATAATAACTACATGCGGGACATTAGATCATGATTTGGCAAAAGTTTGGAAGGATTATTATGCTGGAACTGAAATGTCCGATGACGCAAAATTGCGGCAGGAGGGCATAAATCGATTATACAATATATTTATTCCAAATGACAGCTATGGCTATGTTCTTGAAGACAAGCTTATCCCTATACTTAAGGAAGCAGCAGAACAGCAAAAGGAATATTCAACAAGCGAGTTAATATCCTTTATTGGAAGTAAAATAAGCAAGGAAAAGAACGCAAAAGAATCAATAGTCTTCTGGGCCTGGAAAAACAATATACCTGTAATAGTTCCGGGGATAACGGACGGAAGTGTAGGCTCACAGATATGGATGTACTCGCAGAAGGACAAAGACTTTAAAATAAATTTAATAAAAGATGAAGACCTCCTAGCAGGGGTAGTTTTCAAGGCAAAGAAGAGTGGGGCCTTAATGCTTGGAGGAGGGATATCTAAACACCATACTATTTGGTGGAACCAGTTTAAGAATGGTTTGGATTATGCGATATACATGACTACTGCAGTTGAATGGGATGGTAGTCTGTCAGGCGCAAGGTTAGAAGAAGCAATATCTTGGGGCAAGGTTAAACCGGAAGCAAAGCAGATAACTGTAGAAGGCGATGTTACAATCCTGCTTCCATTATTGTATTCTTCTTTTTTGGGGTGAAAATATGAAAATATCGGAATTAAGGGATGGAATGAGTGATGTTGATTTGTCAGCTGAAATAACTGAGATAGGAGAGGCAAGAGAGGTAATGACTAAATTTGGCAGTAATAAAGTTGCTACGGCAAAGATAAAAGATGACAGTGGAGAGTGCAAGCTTTCTTTGTGGGGCAAGCAAATTGAGATGTTTTCTGTCGGGGATACCGTAGAGATAAGCAAAGGCTATGTTAAGTCATTTAGAGACGAATTACAGGTTAATGTTGGGAAGGCAGGATCAATAAGAAAATTGTGATATGCTTTATACCTATTTAGTGTCTCTTTTTGTAATACTTATCGGTTTTTCAGTATATCCCTTAATATCAAAAAAGTATATAGGAGGGGTTGGTTATAGAAAATTCATACCTATATTTTTGGGCTTCTCTGCAATCGGCACTGTTATAGTTCCATTTATTGTCTACAGGACCTTTTCTTTTGATTTAGTATATCTTCCGCTGCTTGCACTTCTAGGCGCAATGTACACTTTTGCAATGTATTTGATGCTTTATTCTGTAGAGCATTATAATATCTCAATAATCAATACAATTGTTGGTTCGCAAGAGGTTCTTATAGCATTATTTAGCAGTATTTTCTTTTTCATTTCTGATTTGAATTCAGTTATACCCTCTTTTTTAATTATAATGGCAGGTATAATTTTCCTTTTATTTAATGCAAGCGGGAAAGCCAGATTTTCAAAGTACGTTGTGTTTACATTAATAGCGGTGTTGTTATGGGTTTTTATGTGGGTGCTTTTTTACACAATAAATACAAGCCTTCCACTGCTTTACTATGCAATTCTCCAGACGTTCGCTTTCATATTTTGTTTGCCTATAGCATTTTTCCAGAATAAACATAAATCAATTATCTATTACATGTCCGACAAAAAGTTCAAGTACATTGTATTGGCAGGGCTACTCAACGGAGTAGCTACTGTTGTCTTTTCGTTTGCTTACAAATTTAATGCAATTTTAACACCTTTTGTTGGCCAACTTGGCATTCCAATAGTAATAATAGCGTCATTTTTGCTTTTGGGAGAAAGAGTAAAAAAGCTTGGACTAATAGGAATAACCTTGATAACTGTAGGGTCCTTTCTTTACATCTTTGTATAATCTCAAGAAAGGTTATATTCCGTTTTAGTAACTTTTCTTGCAGTTAATGAATAATTATCGTTAAATTTGTTCATTTTTGCGCTTATATTTAATTGGTATAAACCAAATGAAATATCATTCAGTTTTTCCTTTATATCCGGGCTTTGAGAAAGATTTAAAAGAGAATCGGCCTGCTTATCAAAAAATGTTATACTTGAACTATAAATGCCGTCGTCAAATATTCCTCTTATACGTAAGGTTTTCGATAATGCCTTGTCTTTATGGATATCACATTCAACGTCTACCTTCTTTTTGCAGATATTACATCTTACAAGGTATATATCGTCCGAGAAAAGCCTCGTTATAAAGCCATTGATATTCGCTATCTCTCCATCGTTTATTTCCTTTATTTTTTTATACTCTGTTTTTGTTTCTTCTTTTTTGGGGGTAACAGTTGAATTTACGGATATTGCACTTCCGCTTCCAAGATTCAATTCTACTATTCCGTTAAAGGGGTTTTCTTTCGAGTAAGCGTTTGCTATCGATATGTTTTCTCCATCCTTACTGCCCATTATCTTGTCAATATAATTTTCATTCCAGGTTACTACAGGCATTTCTCCAGTTTCGTCCTCTATAACAAAATTCATTACTCTTGCCTCTCTTCCTTTTACCGTAACTGTTCTCGGCGGAAACTTTCTCTTTATCTTTGCGGATAAGTTTACATGGTTTATTCTTTGGTTTATTTCTTTTATCTTGTAGTCCCTTTTAATTGGTATAATCCCATTTTCAGTTGCCAGCATTCTTAATATTGCGTCTTCTGTTAATTCCGGAAACTGGGTTTTTCTTTGGTTTATTAAATTAATTATTTCTTCCCTGGACTTACTACTTTTTTCAGTTATTTTGTCAATTATCCATTCTTCCATTATCTTATAATTGAATTTACAATACTCTTTATTCTTTTGTATGATTCTTCATTCTTTCCTTCATAATATACTCTTAGTATCGGTTCTGTATTAGATTTCCTGAAAAGCATGAATCCCTGTTCGTTTATTACCTTTATACCATCTATCCTTTCAATCTTTCCGTATTTAACCACTTCTTTCTCTATTTCCTTCATTTTAGCGGTTCTTTTTGATTCATTTTCAAATGGAAGTGATATAGAATCGAAGTATACTTTCGGGAATTCATTAACAAGCTGGCTTAGCTTCTTTTTAGTTTTATTCAGTATGCTTGCCAGTAGAATTCCGCCCAATAATCCATCTGAGAAAGGGAAGTACTTTGCAAAATAGTAATGTGAAGCAGTCTCTACACCAAGATCAAATTTTTTATTTACTAGCTTTTTCTCTATGTTGGGCCTTCCAACCTTTGAATAAGTAATCTTTGCAAACTCCTCTAGGTGGGAAGAGCACGCAACTGTTGCCACTACTTTTTTCAGCTTAAGATATTTAATAAATATCATTGTTATAACCATCGGATCTACAAATCTGCCGTTTTCATCCACGAAAGCAACTCTGTCGCCGTCGGCATCAAACTGCATTCCAACATCTAATTTTTCTTTCTTAATCATATTTTCTAATTCACCTGCGTTCTCCTTTATTGGTTCAGGTGTTTTACCGTAGAAATTGCTGTCAGGTTTAGTATGCAGCAGCTTTACCCTGCAGTTAAGTCTTTTAAAAATGTCAGGCGCTATACTAGTTGTGGAGCCGCCCATGCTGTCTATTCCTATCTTTAAGTTTAATTTTCCTACCCCCTTAGTTATGTAAGAGATATATCTTTCATAATAATCTTCTTCTACTAAACTACCTACTTTTTCGGTAAACTTGTTT